>JAQBVH010000063.1 GCA_027623615.1 Planctomycetota bacterium
GCCAGCTCGCCGGTCGCCCGGCCAGCGCCGACGGTCAGGATCGGTTCACCAAGAGCACGTGTGCGCTGGGTCCAGCCGGCAACAGCGGACGACCCGAACAGCGGCGGCCGATCACCGAGCAGGTAGAGCACGCCGGGGAGTGAAGGGGACGCCCCGGAGAGGGCGAAGGCGTCGGCAACGAGCAGGAGCGACGGTCGCCCGTGGCTCAGGATGTCGACCTGCAGGAAGCGCTCGACGACCGCCTCGCTGAGCGGGTGGTCGCTGCTGAGCGGATCGCCTTGCCAGCGCACGATGCCGCGGCTGTCGATCAGCAAGGCGTGGGGCAAGCCCTGGACGCCCAGCGTTGTCTTGACGCTCGCGGTCCCGTCGAGAGCGTGGCTGTGGGTGATCTCCGGACTTTGCAAGAGGAGGTCCTCGACCACGGTGTTCCAGGGGTGCTTGTCACCCCGCCGCGAGGCATCTGGCGCTTGCTCCGACAGGCACAGCACGAGCAGCTGTTCCCCGAAGCGTTCGTGGAGCGCCTGAGCCTGATCGAGGCCCGCCAGGACGGTCGGCGAATAGGTGGCCCACAGGTACTGGAGGAACGGCCTTCCGTCCGGGACGACCGGCTGGGTCAGCCAATGCGTGACCCGAAAATCGGGCGCAGGCAGACCCCGGAAGTCGTGGCGGGCGTAGAGGCCCTTCTCCTGCTGCGCCGGCCAACCACCAGCTCCGACCACGAGCGGCGGAGCGGGCTTGGGCCGCGGATCGGTCCAGCGCCGGGCTGCGTACTGCACCTGACGCCGTTCACCTTCCCAGGGTTCGGCGAGCACGGCGGTCACGATCTCCTCGAGCACCTCCATGTCCCCGTTCGCGCCCGCGACGCGCACGACGCCTTCCCGATCGAGCACGTGGTAGGTGGGGGCCTTCTTCGCGCCGACCTGCCGCGTCAGCCGCGAGGTGCTGTCCACCGCCACCGCGTGGGGCACGCCGTTCTTGACCAGGAAGCGCTGGAAGTCGGCGGCGTCCCGCTTGGCGCAGATCGTCAGCACGACCAGGCCCTCGTGCTGGTGATCGAGCCAGAGGCCGACCGCCGGAGGAATTGCGCGCACTGCCGGCTTGCGGCTCATCGCCACGTGCTGCACGAGCACCACGTTGCCGCGCAGGTCCTCGAGGCTCAGCGGGTCCGTGTTGTGCCAACCGGTGAGTCCATCGAGGGACGGGAAGATCTTGTTCTCGAGTCGGTCCCAGATCGCGACGGGTCGCTCCTCGCCCCGGTCCCGCCAGGTCGACGGGTCTTGGGCGTGCGGGAGAGCGCAGAGCAGCAGGGCGGTGAGGAACATCGGACAAATCCTATCTCGGGCGGCGTCCCCCTTCGGCTCAAGCCGGCGGTCCTGTTCCGGACGATGAGAGGGGGACCCCACCCAGCATGTCCTCCATCCTCGAACCCGGCGCTCAGGCCCCCGACTTCGCGCTCCGCAGCCACATGACCGGGGATACGGTCCGCCTGGCCGACACGTTGGAGCGGGGCCGCGCGCTGCTCGTTTTCTATCCGGGCGACTTCGCGCCGACCTGAAACCTCGAGATCCCTGGCCTCAGCACGCTCACCCCGCGCTTCGAGGCCATCGGCACCCAGGTCTTGGGGCTGTCCGTCGACTCGATCCTCTGTCACCAGGCGTGGGCCCGCGGCTTTGGCGGCGTGCTCTTCCCCCTGCTCTCGGACTTCCAGCCCGGCGGGGCCGTCGGCCGCGACTACGGGGTCTGGGTCGAGGAGGAGGGTTTCACCGGCCGCGGCACACTGTTGATCGACCGCGACGGGACGGTGCTCTGGTCGCAGGTGTTCGAGTGCGGCTTCCGCATTCCCACGCAGCTCTTCCAGATCGCACAGGCATTCCAGTAGGCCTCACTGGCGCAGCGAAAGCTTGACGAGGACGCGCGCGCGCTCCGCGTGGCTGAGCTCGATCCCGGCCCGCTCGAGAGCGACCGACCAGCACAGGAGCGCCTCGCTGCGCGGGCGCATCCGGAAAAGCTTGAAGCGGTCGTAGCCGACCCAGTCCCCCATCGACGAGCCGGGCCTCTGGCTCATGCGATGGATCTCCTGCCAGGTCGCGCGCAGGCTCGCGACCTCCTCGGCCGAGCGGTGCCTACCGAGCTCCCCCACGGCCACGGTGCCCGGCTCGTCCGCCAGAAGCCCAGGCGTCTGGAAGCCCTGCACGTACCACCCGAGGGCGAACTGCGTCGCGTTGATCGACTCGACCGCGCTGATCGGAACGATGGGAAGGTCGACCTCCATCACCACCGCGCAGAACTCGGTGCAGGTCAGGTCCGGCCGCGCGGGGTCATGGAAGCTGTCGAACGGGATGTTCCGCGCCACCAGCTCCCGCGCGCGCACGAGGCGCGCCGCCGCGTCCCCGGGCGGCCGCACGATCTGGCCGTGGTGGTAGCGCGCGAGGAACTCGAGCACGGGTGTTGTGCGCGTCCCGCCCTGGAAGCGCTCGACGAAGGTGTCGGTCTTCGTCCACAGGGCAACCGCTGGCCAGCTCTCGTGGACGACGACTCCAGCGGGCGTGTGCTCGAGGATCCCCGAGTGCGTGAACCAGGTCGGCCGCGCGAGCCCGACGGTGGTCGCCAGGCTCTGGGCCTTGCGGCTCTTGACCAGCAGCAGGTCCCCGTCGCGCACGCCGCTCATCAGCTCCGGCGCGTCGAAGCGGCGCCAATCGTCCTCGACCCAGGGCTCGGGTTCGATGTGCTCGAGGCCGAAGTGGTCGCGGACCTGCGCGCCGAAGCTCGAGCGGTCGAAGGGCGGCAGGGTGTCGGTGCTCAGGTTGCGCACAACCTCGCCGGGGACGATGAAGCCGACCGGCGCCGTGCAACCGCAGAGGAGCGCCGTTGCCAGCGGCACAAGGTGCTGCGCGAGCCTGGGAGGAGAGGATGTTCGCACGGGCGGCAACCTACCGGCTGGCTCCCCTACCTGCGACCCCACGCCCTCGCGCCGCCTGCGCGGGGTTCGTAACCTGCGCCCGTGTCGTCCTCCCCGCCCGTTGGCCGCCTGGCCCCCAGCCCGACCGGTCGCCTGCACCTCGGTCACGCGCGCACGTTCCTGCTCGCGTGGTGGAGCGTGCGCGCGCGTGGCGGACGCATGCTCCTGCGCATGGAGGATCTGGACGCGGAGCGCGTGCGGGCGGGCATGGAGGACCTGGCGCTCGAGGACCTGCGCTGGCTCGGCCTCGACTGGGATGGCCCGGTGGTGCGCCAATCCGAGCGCGGGCCGCTCTACCGCGCGGCCCTCGCTCAGCTCGCTGAGGCCGGCCGAACCTATCCTTGCGTGTGCACGCGCAAGGAGCTCGCCTCGGCGCAGAGCGCACCCCACGGGGCCGACGGTCAGGGGCCCTACCCGGGCACGTGTCGCGGCCGCTACACGTCCCGGCGCGACGCCGGTCGCGACGCAGCACTGCGCTTTCGCGTCGCTGCCGGTCCGGTGGGCTTCACGGACGGCTTCGAGGGGCCCTTCGAGGAGGACCTGGCCCGCTCGGTCGGCGACTTCCCGGTGGCCCGGAGGGACGGGGAGCCGGCTTATCAGCTGGCGGTGGTCGTCGACGACGCCGAACAGGGGGTGACCGAGGTCCTGCGCGGCGACGACCTGGTGCCCTCCACCGTGCGCCAGAAGGTGCTGCAGGAGGCCCTGGGCCTGCCCCACCCGCGCTGGGTGCATGTGCCGCTGGTGACTGACGCTGCCGGGCGGCGCCTCGCGAAGCGAGCAGATGACCTGGCCCTCGCGGCCTTGAGGGAGGCTGGCGTCGCGCCAGCCGAGGTCGTTCGCTGGGCGGCGGTCTCATGCGGGCTCCCGGACCGGGGGGAGGGGCTAGCAGGGGCCTACCTGGCCGACTTCGACCTCGATCGCCTCCCGCACGGATCTGTTCCCGCTCCCACCTACTAGCCGGGCTCGCTTGGCGTCATACTGTTCGCCCTCGCCCGTGTGGGCGAGGACCCAACCCCAACAGGACCCTCCCATGTCGATCATCGCAGCCGGTGCCGAGGCACCGGATTTCGAACTGGACGGCCACCTTGACGCCAAGGTGAAGCTGTCTGATTTCCGGGGGAAGAAGAACGTCATGCTCGTCTTCTACCCCCTCGATTTCACGCCCACATGAAGCGTGGAGATCCCCGGCCTGAACTCCCTTCGGGACAAGTTCGAGGCCGCTGATACCCAGGTCTTGGGTATCTCCGTGGACTCCAAGTACTGCCACAAGGCGTGGGCCAACGGCTTCGGCGGGATCGCCTTCCCGCTCCTCGCCGACTTCCACCCCAAGGGCGGCGTCGCGACGGCCTACGGCCTCTGGCTCGACGGCCCCGGCATCGGCGACCGTGCCACGGTCCTCATCGGCAAGGACGGCAAGGTCCTCTGGTCCGAGTCCGTAGGCCCCGGCGGCGCCCGCGTCCCTGGCGACCTCCTCGCCAAGGCCAAGGAACTGACCGCTTAACCTCCCGCGGCCGCCCCCCCGCGGCCGATGCAACCACGGTGCACAGGGTCTTGACAGCCCCCCGGCCGTCCGTACCCTGTGCCCCCGATCCCCGATAGCTCAGTTGGTAGAGCGTCCGGCTGTTAACCGGATTGTCGCAAGTTCGAGTCTTGCTCGGGGAGCCACCTACCTTTGGGGTTGAGCCCGTCCTGTCCAAGAACTGAGCCGACTCTCAAGCTGGCAATGGTCCTGAGCTTGCGGCCGTCTGCGGAAGCGAATCTTGGCCGTGGTGCGCGCTGGCCTGGTCCGAGGCTGAGCGAAGGCACATCTCCCCCACTGCCATCACAAGTCCGTACCTGGCACTTCCGGCCCTACGCCGCGCGCCGGTAGTGCTTCAGGATGCCACCGAGGCGCTCGGTGCACTCCACGTCGCCGGTCCCTACGCGAGCAACGCTCTCGACGCGCTCGTTGCCCAGCCCCTGGTGCGCACGCTCGGTGTGGTAATGCTCGACGAACTCACTGCATGCCCTGCGCAGCGAGGTCTCGCCGAAGAGGATCATCTTGCCCAGGCACTCGGACTTGATCGTGAGCACGAAGCGTTCCGCGTATGCGTTGCAGTTGGGCGCTCGCACCGGAGTCAGCACGTTCCTCACGCCCGCGCCTTCGAGCACGCTCGTGAACTTGGCGGTGAACAGGCTGTCGCGGTCGCGGATCAGTACGCGATAGCCCGTCAGGAATCCGTCCACGCAGTCGGTCAGGTTCCGAGCAACCTGGGCCATGAGGGCTTCGTTCGGGTGCCGCGTGATTCCGCAGATGTGAACACGACGGCTCTTGAGATCGATGGCGAACAAGACGTAGTGGGTCCTCGGGCCCACGGGCGTCCAAACCTCGGCGGTCAAGAAGTCCATCGCCGCGATCTGCCCCCAGTGAGCCTGGATGAATGATCGCCAGGTGGACGGTCGGTCTGGAGCGGGCTTGATGCCGTTGGCCTTCAAGACGTTCGAGACGGTCGTGCGCGCGACGGTGTGCCCCACGCCATTCAACTCGCCCTGGATGCGGCTGTAGCCCCACGAGGGGTTCTCGGTTGCCATGCGGAGGATCATGGCCTTGATGTTCTTCATCAGCCCGGGCCGCCCTGCACGGGCCCTCGCACCGTACGTCCACTTCGCCGCGATCAAGCGCCGATGCCAGCGCATCAAGGTGTCGGGAGTAACGATGGTCGCGACCTGGTTCAGTGCCCGTCTGCCCAAGACCTTGGCCTTGGCCGCTAACCGGCGACGCTGGTGGTCAGTGAGGCGAACCCGCCGCCCCTTCATCTGCTCCTTCAAGATCCGGTTCTCCTCGACCAGATAAGCGATGACCTCGGCCTGGTGGCGGTGCACGAAGCCCGAGATCGTCAGTAGGAGCACCCGGAGCGGGTAGAGATCGGTCGGCATCGGGGCATGCTACGTGCCCTCAGATGGCCGAGATCACGGGCGAAAAGGCGCGGCCGAGTTTGTGGACAGGACGGGCTCGTTGAAGGCGTTCCGCATCCGATGGATCTCCAACGGCAGCTCCGTGTGCCGAAACACCTCGGTCCACCCCCCGACTCGAATGACGTGGCTCCGAATCTCGAGAGCGTCCTTGCCGATCCAGTTCCGGTAGTCCGCTAATTCCTCAAGGCGCATGTCATCATTCCCATTGGTGGAAGGACGCTCGCTGTTGCGGCACGGGTAGCAGCTCATGCTATCACGCGGCGTTCTTGCACGAACCCAAGCTCACACGCTGGTCGCCCGCCCCCCATCTAGCCATCGGCTCCGGGGAGCCCCCCCTTGGCGCCCCTGGTGGGGGCAGCCGGGAGCGCGCGGTGGTTTGCCTCCGCTCCCCGTCTGCGTCTGCCCGGACCGACTACAGATCGAGCTCCTGCTTCAGCCAAGCGAGGACGGCTCGAGCCACCTCGCCATTGGCGCCGGGCGTGAGGTGGGACTGCCCATAGGTAGGCTCTCCTCGCGCATGCCGGGCGCTGACGAGGTCGTAGAGATCGACGTACGGGATGCCGCGCTGGTCGAGCGCCGCGTGCAGCGTGGTCAACTTGCGGCCCGGGTCCGAGAGGTCGGAGATGGAGGGGAACACCACGACGCCCGCCAGCCGCGCGCCCGCCTCGAGCGCCTCCCGGTGGAAGGCCTCCAGCAGGGCCACGGTCACCCGGTAGGGCTCGCCGTCCGGCTCCTTCCACTGCAGCCACCACCGTTCGCGCTGCGCCCGCTCGCGCTTGACGCGCACCGCTTCTGCCAACTTCGACCACCCCGAGCCCTCGCTCGATTCCGCCAGCCACTCGTGTTCCGCCAGGTCGTAGCCCAGCGATCCCCCCACCGCGGCCTCGTAGAGCTCGAGCTTGGACGTGTACGGATGTGGGAGCAGGCGCAGCTCGCCGGACTCCAGAAGGAAGCGCGGCTTGACCAGGGGGAACTGCTCATCGGGCGCCCTGACGGAGACCAGACGATTCACGTTGCGCTGAATGTTCTCGGACATGATCCCCATCAGGACGACCTCCGAGGCCAGCTCCCCATGGCTGTCGCGGAACCGCAAGAGCGCCTGGTCCGTACCCCAGCCGATGACGCCCAGGTTGAGCACCTCGAGCGCCCCGTCCGCCGAGACCTCGAGCTGTGTGGGCCAGTCCTCGCCGTCATCGACCTCGAAGCAGAAGGTGAACGACTCGCCGTAGCAGGCCACGCGCAGGGCACCGGGCGGCGGCCGTTCGCCGACCTCGCGCGCTCCCCGGGCCCCGATCGCGTTAAGGCTGACCTGGGTCCCGGCCAGGACTCCTTCCGTACCCTTCGCGAAGGTCCAGCCATAGCGCTCCGAGAACGCAATCAGGGGCGTCGACTTCCCCGTGCCTCCATCCGCCTCCTGCCTGCGCAGCCTCTTCAGGCGCTCCCCCCACCGCTCCAACTGCTCCGCGGAGGGCTCGAAGGTCGGCAGCACCTCTACGCCGTCGCCGGACAGCCGGCCGCGCGGTCCGCGCGAGCCGAGCCAGAGCTCGACCGCCAACCAAGCGACGGCAAGGCTGACGGCGGAGAGAAGCAGACGACGGACGAGCATGGCTCCCCAGTGTAAGTTCCTGCGCGTCCGTCGGAGGACGTGCTCAAGAGCATCCTTGATGGATCCGGCCCCGCCGGCGAGTTCGGCGAGGTCCTCGAGACCATGGGCTGGGGCGCGACCCTGCAAGCAGCCTTCGACTTTGGCGCCCTCCCCGCCGACGCCATGGACGAATTCAAGGAGGCGCTCGAGGGGCAGATCGGCCTCAGCAGCGCGCAGGCCAAGCTGGCGGACCGTATCGAGTTCGTCACCGCGCGCCTGATGGCCGGTAGCGATCTCCACCTGGAAGCCAACGTCGACTGCCGCGACGCGGACACCGCCGAGGAGCTGGAGAGTATTCTGAAGGAGCTTCAGGAGAAGTTCGCCGAGATGAGCGGCGTGCCTGCGCCGGCCCTCGACCTGCTGGTCCGCATCCGCGTCAACAGCAGCGGGAAGCGCGTGACCCTCGAGGTGCGCGTGACCACCTCCAACGTGGAATCCCTGTTCCGCTAGGGCCAGGATGGTGCGAGCCACCGTCCATCATCGCGAATCGCCCAGACTGACCCCAGGCCTAGATGGAACCAACACCAGGTATCCGGATTGCCCCGAGCGCCCTCTCCCCGGAGGCGCTACGGGGCGTCGTCGAGGAGTTCGTGACGCGCGATGGAACAAACCTGGCCGAAGGCGAGGTCAAGGTCGCGCAGGTCATGCGCCTGATGGCGCGCGGTGAAGTCGAGCTCTGGTTCGACCAGACGAGTCGGACGTGCAACATCATCGTGAAGCCCCAGCCCTAGACAGGCGACCCCGCTGGGGCCACCTACGCCTCCTGCGGAGGTGTGAGGGTGCGGGAGTTGGGGCCCGTTGGGCCCGAGCGACCTCCTGAGGTCCCAGGGCGGCCGGTTGGTGCAGCACCGCCGCGAACCCTGGTGGACGTCGATCCAGGGTGGTCAGGGATGGCGGCGGCCGACGGTCGAGCTGACCGCCAGGTAGAGTCGACAACCACGAGCACTTGTCAGCGCTGGAAGGTAGAGTCTCGCAACGGCATGACGACCATCTGCAACAGGACCAAGAAGCCCGTGAGCGTGCCGCTGCCCGGCGGCAAGCGCCTATTCCTGGGCCCAGGGAAGACCGGCGAGGTCTCGCCCAAGGCCCTCGAGCACGTGCCCCTACGGCAGCTGGTCGAGGCCGGCGAGATCGAGATCCTGGAGGCCAAGTCGCCCGGCCGCCGCGGCGGCGGCGGCAGCGGTGGCCGCACAGGTGGCTCCAAGGGCGGCGGCGCCCACAGGCCCGAGGGCGGGATCCGCCATAGCGGTGATCGCTGACGCGGGATGAGCCGCATGCGGTCCGTCGCCCATCGGACCCGCCTGATTCTCGCCCGGGCCTCGGCGGCCAGGCTCGACCTGCGGCGGTCCGCCCCTGCTCCTGACGGCGGGAGCGAGCACGGAGCAGGTGCGCAACGGCCCTGCGAGGCCACGCGGCTCACGTTCGAGCTGCGACAGAAGAGGCTGCAGGTACCACCAAGGCCGCAAGGTGCCCTCCCCGGCTCAGCGGGCCCCAACGGCGGCCATTAGGACCGAGCGCCACCGTGCAGGCTCCGGTCGTCACACCGTCAGGTGTGGCGTCAAACAACACTCACGCCTCCGAAGGAGGCGTAGCGGGCCCCAACGGGGTCCGCTGCGGCGATGCACCCGCCAAGCGCACTACAGGTTGCTCATGCTGCGGAAGTAGAGCAGGTAGACCAGTGCTAGAAAGCCGAACAGCGCGATGCGCAGCCAACGCTCTCGCTGACGGCGACGCTCGCCGGATGCCCGCTCGTCGGTCAGGTTGCGCTCCAGGTGCTCGAGCCGCTGCTCGAGCCGTGCCAGCCGTTCGTTGTCGTCCATGCCCGAGGACTGTAGACCCCGCCAGACGGGGAAGCTTCCGGGCAATCCCCCGCACTCGAGTGACAAGCCCGAAGGCCCGGGCTCAGTCGTCCCAGACCTCGAGCGACACCTGCGCCCTCGTGTATGTTCCCATTGACGAGGTCGCCTCGAGCTCGAGGTCAATGCGCCCCGGCCCGGTCGTGTGGAGGTACAGCTCGCCGTCAGCGGCGCGCTCGACATACCCGAGGCCGGCGCCGCCAAGGGTCCACTGGAGGTGGGGCTTCCCGCCGTTGGCGTCCGCGACCTCGACCTCGAGGTGAACTCGCGCGCCGGCCACGACCTCGGTCTTGGACAGCGACAGGGTCTGCACCATGGGGCGCGCGGGTCGAGCTCCCTCCACGAGCTGGGGAGCCTCGAGCAGGGTCAAGTCGATCGCGCGTGCCATGTCGACGAGGGCGAGCCCAGGTTCGAGGTGCGCATCGAAGTTGCTCAGACGCACGAAGACGTTGCCGCGCAGGAAGGCGACCCAGGCCACGGCGCCCTCGGCCGCGCCGGAGGCGCCCATGTAGGCGACGTCCCCCAGGCCCTCCACCGAGGGCATGCGTTGGGGCGACTGCAGACCTGCCAGCCAGGTCACGAGGTCCGCGTGGGCTGCGGCCGCCGTGTCCGCGACATGGGAGGTGACCAGGAACGCTGGCTGTTCGGCGTCGGGCCGGTGAAAGCGTCGCACAACTCGGCCTGCGTCCGCCTCGAACCCCGGCGCGACGAAGCCGTCGAAGTCGAGCTCGTT
>JAQBVH010000064.1 GCA_027623615.1 Planctomycetota bacterium
CAAGCACTCCATCGACGCTCACCCCGCGCTCGGCGACGTCCCGGTTTGCTGCGTGGGTGAGGCGACCGCGCAGCGCGCGACCGCGCTCGGCCTGCGCGAGTCGGTCATTCCTCCGCCGGGCGCCCAGGACGCGGCGGGCCTCGCGGCGACCTTGATCGCCAACGTCGAGCCGGGCACGCGGGTGCTCTGGCCGCGCGGCGACAGCGCCCGCGACTTCGGCGCGCGCTTGGAGGCCGCGGGCCTCACAGTCGAGGACCCGATCGTCTATGCGACCAGGCCCGTCGTGCTCCTCGAGGAGCCGCCCGACGCCGACGCCGTGTTCTTCGCCAGCCCCTCCGCGGTGCACGCCTGGAACGCCGAGGAGCGCAGCGCGGGACCGGCGGCGATCGCGATCGGTTGGACCACCTACGAGGCCCTCGACGAGGTCGTGCATCGCTTCTCGATGGCGATCCCCCTGGCTACGCCCTCCCCCCAGAGCTTCACCGCTTGTTTGCGGTCGTTCTTCCCTTCCGAATAATGCCTCGACTCGACAAGAGCCAAGCCGTCTTCGACGCCGCCCAGCGCTTGATCCCTGGCGGCGTCAACAGCCCCGTGCGCGCCTACAAGACCGTCGGCGGCGTGCCGCCGCACATCGCGAGCGCCGAGGGCGCGCGCGTGACGGACCTCGATGGCAACGAGTACATCGACATGGTCCTCGCCTACGGTCCGATGATCGTCGGCCACGGCCACCCCGAGGTCCGCGCGGCCCTGCACGACGCGATCGACCGGGGCACGGCCTTCGGCGCCCCGACCGCAGGCGAGCTCTCCCTCGCGCGCAAGATCATCGAACGCGTGCCTGGCTGCGAGGTCGTGCGCCTGGTGAACTCGGGCACGGAGGCCACGATGAGCGCCGCGCGCCTGGCCCGTGCGGCGACGGGCCGTGATCGCCTCTTGAAATTCGAGGGCTGCTACCACGGCCACGGCGACAGCTTCCTGGTGCAAGCGGGCTCGGGCGCATTGACCCTCGGCGCGCCTGACTCCCCGGGGGTTCCGGCTGCTTTGGCCGAGTTGACCTCGATCGCGCCCTTCAACGACCTGGACGCCGTGCGCGCGCTCTTCGCCGACCGCCGCGCCGAGTTCGCAGCCATCTTCGTCGAGCCGGTAGCCGGCAACATCGGCTGCATCCCGCCCGCCCCGGGCTTCCTCGAGGGCCTGCGCGAACTGTGTGATGCGCACGGTGCCTTGCTCGTCTTCGACGAGGTCATGACCGGCTTCCGAGTTTCCCGTGGCGGCTACAGCGCGCTGACCGACGTGCGCGCGGACCTCGTGACCCTCGGCAAGGTGATCGGAGGCGGGCTTCCGATCGGCGCCTACGGCGGTCGCGCGGACCTGATGCAGCAGATCTCGCCGGCGGGCGACGTCTATCAGGCGGGCACGCTCTCAGGCAATCCGATCGCGGTGGCGGCGGGCGAGGCGACCCTCGACCTGCTGGATCGACGGGGCGTGTACGAAGGCCTCGAGGAACAGGGCGCACGCCTCCAAGCCGGTCTCGAACAAGCGGCGCGGGAGGCGGGCGTACCGGCGGTCGTGCAACGCCAGGGCTCGATGCTCTGCCTCTATCTGCGCGAGGCGCCAGCCGTGAACATGACCGACGTGACGGCCTCCGATCGCGAGCGCTGGACGCGCTTCTTCCAGGGGATGTTGGAGCGCGGCGTGCTCCTCCCGCCGAGCCCGTACGAGGCGTGGTTCCTGTCGACGGCGCACGACGCGGGGGTCGTGGACGAGGTGGTGGCTGCGGCGGAGGGTGCGCTCGCTGGCGCCTGACCTATGGTGGCGTGGGTCACGCCGTCCACGGCGACCAGGGCCTCGTAGAGCTCCGGATGGGCAGCCAACTGCAGGGTGACATGCTCCAGGAGGCTGACCACCTTCATGGCGCGCGCATCTTGAACAGCGGCGGGGGACGGTCATGGCCAGCGGGCGTCGATACAATTCGGCGCGATGGCTTTCTCCACTCTCGACGCCGTGCGTGCCTCCTTCGAGGAGGCGCGCGACACCCTGTTCGCCTTTCTCGCGGATCCCAAGAACCTCGAAGCGGTCGAACGCTTTGCCGATGCCGCAGCGGCAACGCTGGATCGCGGGGGACTGCTCATGTCCTGCGGCAACGGCGGGTCGATGTGCGACGCGATGCACTTTGCCGAGGAGTGGACCGGCCGCTTTCGGGGCAACCGTTCGGCATTGGCAGCAGTGGCCTTCAGCGACCCGAGCCACCTGACCTGCATCGCCAACGACTTCGGCTACGAGGAGGTCTTCGCGCGGGAAGTCGAGGCCTACGGCAAGGCAGGCGACCTGCTCGTCGCGATCTCGACCTCGGGTAACTCGCCCAACGTCCTGCGCGCGTGTGAAGCCGCGCGCGAGCGGGGCATCACCATCGTCGGACTGCTCGGCAAGGGCGGTGGCAAGATGCGCGATATGGTCGACATCCCGATCATCGTGCCGAACGCCACGACCTCGGATCGCATTCAAGAGGTGCACATCAAGGTGCTGCACATCGCGATCGAGGCCGTCGAGCGGCGCATGTTCCCCGAGAACTACGCGTAGGCCATGCTGCTCGCCCTCGCGCTCGCGATTGCCGCGCAGGACCAGCCCCAATGGTCCCGCTTCCGGGGACCCGAGGGCGCCGGCGTCGCGACCGACGGGGCGAGCTACCCGGCCAAGCTCGACCCCGAGGAGAACCTCCTCTGGAAGACCGCGTTGCCCCGCGGTCACTCCTCGCCCTGCGTTCATGGGAACAGGATCTTCCTGACCGGTGAAGGCGCGGAAGACCGGCTCGAGACGATCTGCCTGAACCTCGACGACGGCGCGATCCTCTGGCGCAAGTCCGTCGAGCCGCTGCGCACCGAGCGGCTGCACGACATCCACAGCCCGGCCACCCCGACGGCGTGCACCGATGGCGAGACCGTCGTCGTCTACTTCGGCGGGCTGGGCCTCGTCGCGTACGACTTCGCGGGCACCGAACTCTGGCGACGCGAGGTCGAGGCCGCGCGCAACACCTTCGGCACCGGCAGCTCGCCGGTGATCGTCGAGGGCAAGCTGCTCTTCCCGCGCGACGTGAACGAGGGCTCGTACCTCGAGGCGCTCGAGCCCGCCACCGGGGACCTGCTCTGGCGCGCCGACCGCTCGCGCTTCGTCTCGGGCTGGTCGACGCCCGGTGTGCGCAAGACCACCGACGGCAACGAGCTGCTGGTCTACGGCGCGAAGTGGCTGACCGCCTACGACCTCGAGGACGGCAAGGAGCGCTGGTCCGTGCCGGGTCTGACCGACGAGCCGATCATCACCCCGGTCGTGCTCGGCAACCTCGTGTACGTCAGCTCCTACAACATGAAGACCAACACGGAGGTCCTGGGCCTGCCGACGTTCGAGGTCATCGTGAAGGAGCTCGACCAGGACGGCGACGGCACGATCGACGCCGAGGAGGCCAAGGCCAACGCGAGCATCCTCTCGCGCCACGACGCCGACGGGGAGGGCGACCACCCCCTCACGATCTTCTTCCGCTGGCTCGACGCGGACAAGGACGGCGAGGTCGACGCGACCGAGTGGGTCACGATCGAGGAGTGGGTCGACAGCTTCGCGCACCTCAACGGCATGCTCGCCATCCGGCCCGGCTCCGCCGACCAACCCGCAGAGATCCTGTGGCAACACGGCCGCGGCGTGCCCGAGTGCCCCTCGCCCGTCGCCTACGGGGGCAACCTCTACTTCGTGAAGAACGGCGGCATCGCGACCTGCCTCGACGCGGCGACCGGCGAGCTGCGCTTCGAAGGGCGCACCGGCGCGCGCGGGCCGTGCTACGCGTCGCCGGTGGCCGGCGATGGCAAGCTCTACACCACCTCGGCGCGCGGCCAGGTGGTCGTGCTCGCGGCCAGGGACGAGCTGAAGGTGCTCTCCGCGACCGATCTCGAGGAGCGCATCATGGCCACGCCGGCGCTCGTTAACGGCAAGGTGCTCCTCCGGACGGAAGAGCACCTGTACCTGTTCGGCGAGTGAGCCCGGGCTAGATCGAATCCAGCCCCCAGCAGAACGGCGCCAGCGGCAGCGCGGCCATCGACACGCCGGTCAGCTGCTCGACCGCCTCGGCCATGTCGCGGATGCCGCGCGGGGCGGCGAGCAGGAGCAGCAGCATCGTCTCGTCGAGGTTCGCCTCGCCGGCCGGGCCGTGGATGCAGATGGAGTCGGGGTGCAGCGTGAGGTCGATGCCCGGGAGCGCCGCGCGCAGGACCTCCGCGCAGGCCTCGAGGGAGATCACCTTGCCCATACCGAGGATGCCCAAGTTGGCCTGGATGCCGAGCACCTGGAGGTAGCGGAACACGCCCGTCGCGTCGCGCGAGGACATCAGGATCAGGTTGGAGCCCGTCCGCTCGAGGTGACCGCGCACGACCGCCAGGGCGTCGAGGGGCACGCCGGCCCACTCGTGGATCACGCCGCCCAGGTCCTTGCCGCGGCCTTCGCAGGCGTACGCGACGACGGTGCCCTCGCGTTCGAGCACGAGGGTGGTCATGTTCGGCGCGCCGAGCAGCTGCTCGGTCTCCGCCAGCGTGCGCTCGACGCGCGTGGTGTGCGCGCAGTAGAGGGCGTGCATCGAGGGGATGTCCTCGACCCGCGCCGGACGAACTCCGATCGGGTCGGGCAACAGGTGCGCGACCGCGAAGGGCAGCGCGTGGTTGACCTCGGTGCCCATCGGGAGCCAGCCGCGCGGACCATAGAAGTCCGGGTCGTCGGCCCACAGGAGCGCGAAGGCGCAGCCTGACCGAGCCAGCGACTGCTGCGCCTGCTCGAGGGCCTGCGACGCGTGGCCCTGGCCGCGGTGGGCCGGGTCCGTCGCGACCGAACCGATCAGGCCGATCGGGATCCGCAGCGCGCCGACCTGGAAGGTGCGCGTCAGGAACGCGCAGCCGGCGACGGGCTCGCCGCCTGCCTCGATCGTCGACAGCTGGCCCACGGCGCCGTCGCCGAAGACCAGGGGGTACTCGGCCGCGAGGGTGTCGCCGTCACGCAGGACGCGCGCGAGCATGGCCTCCGCCTTGCGGGTCGGTCGTTGAATGGTGACGTTCATGAGGCCTGCTCCTTGGTCGTTTCGTCTTGGGACTGGTGGGCTCGGTAGGCCTCCAGCAATTGGTCGCTGAGGGAGAGGGCGTCGTCGAGGGACGCGCGGGCGCGGTCCACGACGCCTGCCAGCTCCGCGGGAGCGCTCAACTTGTCGCCGTCCGCCTTCAGCTGTCGGGTCTGCTCGGTCAGCTGGTCGAGCAGGGCGCGGAAGGCCGGGCCTCCCAGCGCGTCGGGCCGCGTGGGCACCGCGCTGGGCGCTGCGGTCTTGCCGACCTGGATTCCTCGTACGAGCGGGTCTTGGTTCATCGTTCAGCTCCGGGTCGCTCAGCGCAGGAAGCTCAGGAGGGATTGGTTGATCAGCCGCGCGCCCGTGCCTTGGGCCAGCTGCAGCGTCTGTTCGGCGCGGGTCATGTCGAGCACCACGTCGGTCAGGTCCGCGTCCTCGAAGCTCGAGATCAGGGACTCCAGGTGGACGGAGAGATCGCCGAGGCGACTCTCGGTCGTGTCGAGGCGCTGCGTGCGCGAGCCGAGCTGGCCCATCCCGATCAGGAGGTTCTCGTGGTTGCGGTCGAACTCCTCGAGGCGCTGCTTGATGCGGGACAGGTTCTCCGGGGCGGTCAGCCCGTTGTCGTTGCGCAGGTCGCTGGCGACGCCGCGCAGGGTGTCGAACACGTTGGCCGCGCCGGAGAAGCGCACGAGCTCGGGCGCCGCCCGCGTGACCTGGGTGGTGTCGATGTGCAGCACCGCGTCGCGCCCGGCGTCGATCAACTGCAGGTCCGTCTCGGCCAGGCTGATCGGCTGGTACGCGCCGTCGTTCAGGGCGATCGAGCCGCTGCCTCTCAGGACGAAGCTCTCATCGCTGCCGCCCCAGCCGCTGAGGTCGAGCACGACCTTGCTGCCGTCGTCGCTCTGTACCTCGAGGGCGGCGGGCAAGGGGCTCGGGATCGGCAGGTTCTTACCTCCATCCAGTCGGATCGTGCCGGCGGCCCCGTCCACGGTGACCGTGTGGTCTCCCATGATCGTGTCCTGTGCACCCCCACCCGCGAGGGCGATGCCTCCGGTTGGAATGCCGGTGGTCGCGTCGTGGCGGACGTGAACCTCGTGGTAGCCGCTGCCTGAGTTCGCGCTCTGGCCCGCCTTCACCCCGGTCAGGCCCGTGAAGTTCACGCCGCTGTATTCGAAGCGGTCGAAGATCTGGTCACCGGCCACGTTCACGTCGAGCTCGACGCCACGACCGATCAGGATCGCCTGCTCGGAGTTGTTGCCGCCGTACTCCACGCGGCCGTCGGCAGTCTCCCGAAACGGAGGCGTGCTCGTCAGCGTGCCGGAGAACAGGTAGCGCTCGCCAGAGCGGGAGTTCGCGATCTCGAGCAGGCTCTCGTACACCAGCTCGATCTGCCCTGCGAGGACCTCGCGGTCCTCGGGGCTGAGGGTGCCGTTCATGCCCTGCACGATCAGCGCGCGGGCCTCGCTCATCAGTCCCGAGCCCGATTGCAGCTGCGACGCGCCGCTCGCGAGCAGCGGCCGGGCGGTGGTCATCGCCGAGCGATACGACTCGACGCCACCGAGCTGCCGGCGCACGGCCAGCGCAGCCGAGGTGCCGACCGCGTCGTCGGACGGACGCAGGATGCGCTTGCCCGTCGCAACCTGCTCCTGCGCGCGCGCGAGCTTGCCCAGGTTGAGGGCCAGCCCGGAGCGAACGAGGCTGAACATCGAGGCTTGTGTGGGTCGCTGGATCATTGGGTTACACCAGGTTCAGCACTTCGTCGTAGAGCTGGTTGATGATCTGGATGAACTGGGAGGCGGCCCCGAAGGCCTGCTCGAACTGGATCATGTCGACGAGCTCCTCGTCGACGTTCACGCCGCTCACCTGAGCGCGCCGCTGGTCGAGCGCGTCCACCAGGAACTGCTCGACCTCGAAGGAGTTCTGGGTCGAGCTGATGTCGAAGCCGACGCCGCCGACGACCGCGCCGTAGAACTCGCTGAAGGACTGGCCCAGCTCCTGCACGTCCTCGCTGGCGAGGGCCATCATCTCGAGCAGCGCGCCGTTGTCGCCCGACGCCCCGGTCGAGGAGGCGGAGAGGAGGCTCGCGTCCGCGCCGATGTCCTCGCGCAGCTGAAACGTCCCGGCGTCCGTGCCCGAGAAGAGTGAGTTGACGCCGAGGGCTACCAGCACGTCCGAGGTGTCCGAGTCCGCGATCGCGTGAACCTGGAAGCTGTCGTTGTCCGCCGCGGATAGCGACCCGAAGGTGAAGCTCGCGCTGATGCCGTCGGCGAAGGCGAGGGGCGTACCAGGCAGGTAGTCCGGCCCCACGTCGAGGGTGGCTACCGGCTGACCGTCCTGGGTCTCGACGATGAGCTGCAGGCCCGGCGTCGTCCCGATCTCGCCGTCGCCCGAGGGGCGGAACACGTAGAGCTCGTTCTGCTCCCCGGTGTAGCTCCCGGAGATCGTGACGCCAACGGAGGTGTCGTGACCGCTCACCGCGGTAGCCGCTGCGAAGCCGAGCACGGGCGCTGCGGTGCCGCCGTCGATCGTGAAGCCCTCGGTCGAACCGGAGCCGATCGTCTGCAGGTAGACCTTGTCGCCCTGCGCAACCGCCCGAAGCAAGTTGGTGTTCATGCCCGGTGAGGCGTTGATCACCGCCGCTACCTCGCTCGCGGACGCTTCGGACATGTCGTCGAAGTCCGCCGAGTTGAAGGTGATCGAGAAGCTGGAGGCTGGCCCGGTCAGATCCAGGGTCGAGCCCGTGATCAGGTTGAAGGGCTCCTGCAGCGCCGAGCCGGTCGAGGCACGACCGGAGCCGAAGGTCCCAGCTGAGTCCGGGGCCGCGTTCAGCCGCCGCGAGAAGTCGAAGCGGTGGCCGCTCGAGGCGTTGAGCTTGAGTCGGCCGGTCGAGTCCAGGCTTGCGGCCAGGTCCGGCAGGTCGTTGAGTTCGTCGATGAGGTCACCGACCGTCGTGCGCGCGGGATCGATCTCGATCTTGTGGGTCACGAGGTCGCCGTTCGCGGTCGCGCGCACGTTCACGTGCAGCACGCCGCCGCGCAGCTCGAAGGGCAAGCCCGCAGCCGACAACAGCTCGTCAGTGACAGCGCCATCGTTGTCCTGATCCATGAGCGCGAACTCGCCGGTCAGGTTCTGGAAGCCTCCGGACTGAGGGATGCCTGTGCTGTGGGCCCGGTTGGCCTCGACGATCATCGCGCGGGCCAGGCGGTCGATCTCCGACGCGAGGCCGGGGACGAAACTCTCGGCGAACTCGAGCAGGCCGCCGATCTCGCCGCTGCCAACCGTGACGGGTTTGGTGCCGCCCTGGAGGAACAGCTCCAGGTTCCCGTCGTCATCCCTCTCTGCGCGCAGCTCGTTCACGGTCGTCGGACCGACGAGCAGCTGGCCGGAGACGAGCACGCGCACCGCGCCCTGCTCGTTCTCGTGGAAGGTGATGTCGACCTGCTCCGCAAGGCGCCGCAGGGCGAGGTCGCGCTGGTCGCGAAGATCGTTGGCCGTCACGCCCGTGGCCTCGACCTTGGTGATCTCCTGGTTGAACTCGACGATCTGCGCAGCGCGGATGTTGACCTCCTTGGTGAAGAAGTCTACTCGGTCGACAGCCTCGGTCTGCAGCTGCGAGAGCTCGTCCGCCAGCTGGCGGAACTGTGAGGTCAGCCCCGTGGCCGCCTGGGTCATGCCCGTGCGGTAGACCGCGTCCTCGGGGTTGGTCGACAGGTCGGAGACCGACGCGAAGAAGTCGTTCATCAGCCCGCCCAGGCCGAAGCCGCCGGGCTCGCCGAGCAGCGCCTCGACGCCGCCCATGTTCACGACCATCGAGTCGAGGCGCCCGACCAGGGAGGTCTGCGAGATGATGCGGCGCTGCAGCAGCGTGTCCTCCGTGCGCAGCACCATGTCGCCGTTGACCCCGCTGCCCATCTGCAGGCCACGGATCTTGAGGGAGCGCGCCGCGCTGACGTGCAGGTCCTGGCGCGAGTAGCCCTCGGTGTTTGCGTTCGAGATGTTGTGGCCGACCGTCTCGAGCGAGCTCTTGGCGGTCAGCAGGGCACGTAGCCCGATGTCGAGTCCAAAGCTTCCCATGTCAGGCCTCCGCGTCCACCAGGGCGCCGCCGGTCGTCAGCGACGTGCCGTCCTCGTCCGTCAACAAGAGCTCCACCACGTCACCGGTCACGCGGCGGAAGGCTGCCACCAGGGCGCCGACCTTGCGCATGGTCCGCATGACCTGAGCCGCGCCGTCGCGTAGTTCCTGGCGCAGCTGAGCCAGCTGCTTGCCGTCCGTTCCCAGACGCTCGACCACGCTGCCGAGCGTCAACGCGCGCTGCGGCACCTGCCAGATGCCTGCGAGCATGCCCAGGAGATGGTTGCGACGCTTGGCGCGGCTCTGCCCCTTGGCGGCGAACTTGCCGAGCTCCGCGCTCACGGTCTCCATGCCAGCCAGGTCGCGGTCGCGAACCGCGCGCTCCTGGCGCTCGAGCAGCGCCAGAGCTGCCTGTTGGCCCTCGAGCTCCTCGCGCGCCCAGGCGCAGAGGTGCAGGGCGATCGCGCGGGGATCACGCATCGCGGTCACGCTCCTTGGGGGTTTCCGATTCGCCCGAGCTCTTGGAGCTGCTCGTCAGGGCCACCTTTACCCGGCCAGCCAGGTCGAGGGCGCCGTCATCAGCGAGCTTCTGGCCGAGGAACTCGTCCATCCAACCGTTGAACACGTCCGCGCCCTTGCCCTCACCGAAGAAGCCTTCGTTGGGCAGGGCCTTGCGCAGCTCCTTCACGAGCATCGTCGCGAAGAGGGCTTCCATCTTGGCACCGGCGTCCGCTGCGGCGGACGGGTCGTCCGAGCGCTTGGCGAGCGCCTGGGCCTTCTGGCTGGTTTGCGCGCCGCTGATGGCGCCGATATCGATCGGAAGGGAACCGAGGTCCATCACATCCTCCGGATCTCTGCGACAAGCATGCCGCTCTCGGACATCGTGGTCAGGATCGAGATCATGTCGCGCGGCGTCGCGCCGAGGACGTTGAGCACCTCGACGACCTCTTCGAGGGTCGTCGCGGCGGGGATGGCGACCAGGGGGTTG
>JAQBVH010000065.1 GCA_027623615.1 Planctomycetota bacterium
GCGATGGTCCCCGTCTGCGAGAAGGCGGCGACAAGGGCAGCCGAGCAGGGCATCGATTGCCTGGTGGTCGACCTGCGCACGCTGCTGCCCCTCGACGAGGAGGGCGTGCTCGAGGCCGCCAAGGCCACGGGCCGCGTCGTGACCGTCCACGAGGCGCCCCGCTTCTGTGGCTTCGCGGCGGAGATCAGCGCGCTGATCGCAGAGAACATCATCGAGTACATGGAGGCCCCGATCCGTCGCGTGACGGGCTTCGATACTCCCTTTCCCAACACCCTCGAGCACCACTACCTGCCGGACGAGCGCCGGGTCCTGGACGCCATCGAAGGCGTCGCGAGGTTCTAGACCATGATCGAATTCAAGCTGCCCGACATCGGCGAGGGCATCGCCGAAGGTGAGATCGTGAAGTGGATGGTGACCGAAGGCCAAGTGGTCGAGGAGCACCAGCCGGTCGTCGAGGTGATGACCGACAAGGCCACGGTCGAGGTCCCCGCGCCCGCCGCCGGCACGGTCGTCAAACAGCTCGTCGCCGCGGGTGAGACGGTCCCTGTCGGCACGGTGATCTTCCACCTGGCCACCGGCGCCGCAGTTGCTGCCGCCGCACCCGCGGCCGCAGCGCCGGTTGCAGCGCCGGTTGCAGCTGCAGCTCCGGTTGCCGCAGCTCCCGTCGCCGTTGGGGTCGCTGCGGGGTCCGACGCCAAGGTCCTCGCCGTACCCTCCGCCCGTCGGGTCGCCCGAGAGCTCGGCATCTCGTTGAGCCAGGTGGCCGGGACCGGTCGCAACGGAGTGGTCCGGCGCGCGGACGTCGAGGCCTTTGCCGCCAGCGGTGCGCCCGCAGCCGCGGCGACTCCCGCAGCCGCGCCCGCAGGTACGACGCCGGCCCCCGCGCCCGTCCCTGCCGCCCCCAGCTTCCTGCCTGGCATGGGCGAGGAGCAGCGCATTCCCTTCCGTGGTGTGCGGCGCAAGATCTCCGAAGCGATGGTCCGCTCGATGCAGACCGCGGTTCACTTCACGGTGGTCGAGGAGATCGACGTCACCAACCTGGTCGCCCTGCGTGGCAAGGCCAAGGCCCTGGGTGCCGAGCAGAACATCAAGGTGACCTACATGCCCTTCATCATGAAGGCGGTCGCCAATGGCCTGGCGCAGTTCCGGGTGCTCAACGGGCACCTGGATGAGAAGGGAGACGAGATCATCCTGCCGAACCGGGTCAACCTCGGCATCGCGACCGACACCGCGAACGGGTTGATCGTCCCGGTCATTCCCGACGTACAAGCCAAGGGCCTCCTGCAGCTCGCGGCCGAGCTGCAGGACCTGGCGGCTCGCACGCGCACTGGTCAGGTTCGCCCGGAGGAGCTGCGCGGCAGCACCTTCACGATCACGAACGCGGGCAACATCGGCGGCACCCTCGCCACGCCGATCATCAACTACCCCGACATCGCCATCCTGGGTGTGCATCGCATCGTGAAGCGACCCGGCGTGGTCGAGACCCCGGACGGGGACAGGATCGAGGTGCGCCACTACATGAACCTGTCGTGCAGCGTCGATCACCGCCTGGCGGACGGCGCGGACGCGGCCCGGTTCCTGGCTTACCTGCGGCGCATCCTGGAAGAGCCCGGCCTCCTCGCCCTCTAGCCCGAACCATTCATGAGCCTGCACGCCAAGAGCCCCAACCGACCGGCTGCGCCGGTCTCTCGGCCCCTGCCGGCACTTTGGAGCCGCCGGGGTCCTCGACGACCCGTAAGGGTCGCCTGCGGGGCCGACGGCTCCAAAGCACCGGCAGGAACCGAGTTGGGGCTCCCGGCGCACAGGCTCATGAATAGTCCGCGCTGATGAGCTCCGCGACCCTGCAGATCCTGTCCGAGGACGGGCGGCTGGTCGGCGACAGGCCCGACGTCTCCTCCGAGGAGCTGGTCGGCCTGTTCCGGCACATGCTGCGCGTGCGTGTCCTCGACGGGCGCATGCTCAAGCTGCAGCGTGCCGGACGGGTGGGGTTCGTGGGCACCGCGACCGGGCTCGAGGCCGCGATCTGCGGCTCGGCTTCCGGCCTGCGGCCGGCGGATTGGTTGTGGTCGGGCCTGCGTGAGGGCGGCGCCGCGCTGATGCGCGGACTTCCGCTCTCGGAGTACGTGGCGCAGATGTACTGCAACGCCAACGACACGGCCAAGGGTCGGCAGATGTGTAACCACTTCCAGCACAAGGGGACGCACTACCCCAGCTGGTCGTCGGTGATCGGCACGCAGATCCCGCACGGGGTCGGGGCTGCCTTCGCGAGCAAGCAGCGCGGCGAGGACGTGGTGCACGGCATCTACTTCGGCGACGGCGCGACCAGCTCGAACGGCTTCCACAGCGGCTTGAACTTCGCCGGTGTGTGGAGGGCGCCGGCGGTGTTCGTGTGTATCGACAACGGCTGGGCGATCTCGGTCAGCTCGCAGCAGCAGACCGCCGCCGACTCCTACGCCGACAAGGGCCGCGCGTACGGCGTGCCGGGCCAGATCGTCGATGGCAACGACGTGCTCGCCTGCCGCTCCGCGATGGACACTGCCGTCGAGCGGGCGCGCACCGGCGGGGGACCGAGCTTGCTCGTGCTCAAGAGCTACCGCATGCTCGGGCACTCGAGCTCCGACGACCCGACCAAGTATCGAGACGCGCAGGAGGTCGATGCCTGGGCCGCTCGGGACCCGCTGGTGCGCTACGAGGCCTGGCTCGTCGGACAAGGCCTGCTCGCGCAGGCTGGCCGCGCCCGCATCGAAGCCGAGCTCCTGGAGGAGATCGACACCGTGATCCACGAGCAGGAGGCGGCGCCGCCCATGGCCCTCAAGACCCTGGTCGAGGACGTCTACTCCAGCGTCCCGCAGCATCTCCGTCGCCAGTACAACGACTTCATTCGCATCGCCGAGCGGCTGGGCAACGCCCAACCCGGCGACGGCGCCTTCCCGCTTTAGGCCAGCCCTCCACCGCCCATGAGTCCCCGCAAGGTCGCCGTCATCGGTGCCGGTCCCGCCGGCTACGTCTGTGCCATCCGTCTCGCCCAACTCGGGCAGGGCGTCACCGTGATCGAGAAGGACGCGTTGGGCGGCACCTGCCTCAACGTCGGCTGTATTCCCTCCAAGGCGATGATCGCGGCAGGTTCCCTGCTGCACAAGATCGGCGGCGCGAGCGCGATGGGCATCACCGCCGAGAACGTGTCGCTCGACGTGAACCAGCTCGTCGAGTGGAAGGCTGGCATCGTCGGCAAGCTCACCGGCGGCATCGGGGTGCTGCTCAAGAACCACAAGGTGCCGGTGCTCTACGGCGTGGCGACGATCGTCGACAAGAACACCGTCAAGGTCACGGGCAAGGACGGGGCGCAGACCCTGAAGGTCGACGACATCGTGATCGCGACCGGCTCGATCCCGATCGAGATCCCGGGCTTCGACTTCGACGAGGACGCTGTCTGGTCCTCGACCGGAGCGCTCGCCCCGAAGGAGATCCCGGGGCACCTGGTCGTGATCGGCGGCGGCTACATCGGCCTCGAGCTCGGGATCATGTACCGGAAGCTCGGCTCCAAGGTGACCGTGCTCGAGGCGACCCCTGGCGCGCTGCCGGGTCAGGACCGCGAGTGCGTGAAGGTCATCGAGCGCAGCCTGAAGAAGATGAAGATCAAGCTGATGACCGAGACCTTCGCCCAGGGCTACGAGCGCCAGGGTGACGGCTACGCGGTGCGCGTGAAGACCAAGCAGGGCGAGGAGGTCGTCGCGTGCGATCAGATCCTCTCGACCGTTGGCCGGCGCCCCTTCAGCGCCGGACTGGGTCTGGAGAACGCGGGCCTGAAGGCTGACGAGCGCGGCTTCCTCGCGACCGACAAGCAGATGCGCACCGCGGTCCCGAACATCTACGCCGTCGGTGACATCGCCGGGCAGCCGATGCTCGCCCACAAGGGCAGCAAGGAGGGCTTGGTCGCCGCTGCGGTCATCGCCGGGCAACCAGAAGAGTACGACGTGCGCTGCGTCCCGGCCGTGATCTTCACTGCGCCGGAGATGGCCTCGGTCGGCTTGACCGAGGAGCAGTGCAAGGCAGAGGGCCGCGAGTACAAGACCGGCTCCTTCCCCTTCGCAGCCTCCGGTCGAGCGATGTCGTTGATGGAGACCGAGGGCTTCGTGAAGATCATCGCGGACGCGCAGACCGACGAGCTGCTCGGTGTGCACATGGTCGGGCCCGAGGTGACCGAGCTGATCGCCGAGGCGGCGCTCGCGATCGAGATGGGCGCGACCGCGGAGGACCTCTCGCGCACGATCCACGCCCACCCGACCCTGCCCGAGGCGGTCATGGAGGCCGCCGAGTCGGTGCACGGGATGGCGATTCACATCTTCCAGAAGCCCAAGTGACCGCGCCGGAGGGCATCGGGCGGCTGTTCGACGTCGACCGCCGTGGGCGCATGCCCTACGACGAGGCGTACGCCCTCCAGCAGGAGCTGCTCGAGAAGCGCGTCGCCGGCGAGATCCGCGACACCCTGATCATCGTCGAGCACGACCCGGTCATCACGGTCGGGCGCGGGACGGACGTCCAGGGCCTTAGCGTCGATCTGCCGGTGCGCGAGGTCGAACGGGGCGGAGAGGCGACCTACCACGGGCCCGGTCAGGTGGTCGCCTATCCGATCTACGCCATGCCCGAGGGCCGACGGGACCTGCACCGCTATCTGCGGGACCTGGAGGAGGTCCTGATCCGGGTGCTGGCCGAGGTCCAGATCGAGGGGCGCAGGAGCTCGAGCGGCACCGGGGTCTGGATCGGCGAGCGCAAGGTGGCCTCGATCGGCGTAGCGGTGCGGCGCTGGGTGGCCTGGCACGGAATGGCCTTGAACGTGCACACGGACCTGACCGCCTTTCAGGGCTTCAAGCCCTGCGGCCTGGACGCGGATGTGATGACCCGCGTTGCCGACCACGCGGACGTGCCGCCGGCGAACCTGCTCTTCGAGGTTCTCATCGTGAAGCACTTCGGCGAGGTCTTCGGCCTAGAGCTTCCCGAGCTGCCGCCGCGAGAGGAATCATCGTTCCCCGAGCTGCCGATCCTGCCGTCCTGATTCGGGACGGTTACAGGACTGCAATCTCGACTCAGCCTGGAGTCATGGGCGCCGGACCACCGATGACAGAACCAGTCCAACGGCCTGCGGGCCTGCCCCTGGACCATTCTTTCTCGGTTGTCGACCAGACTCCACGCCATGAACGAGTTCTCCTCCCACTGTCACGACCCCGAGTACGGGGGCGGCGCTGTCATTGATTCGACCACGATCGAGGCGCTGCACGCCCTCGGTGGTGAAGACGACCCGGGTCTGGTTCTGGAGCTGATCGAGCTGTACCTGGACGACGCCGCCGATCGCGTGCAAACGATCGGCGCCGCTTGGGAAGTCGGCGACCTGGACGCCGTGGCTCGCGCCGCGCACGCCCTCAAGTCGGCCAGCGCGAACATCGGCGCCTTGTGCTTCTCGTCCGCGTGCAAGGACGTCGAGATCGGCGCCAAAGCGGGTGACGCGTCCGCGATCACCGAAAACGTCGCGGCATGCACGGCCATGTTCCGTGAGGTTCAACGCGCGCTCGCGGAAATGCGCAGTCAGTCCTAGGCATCCAAGTCTCTCTCACTCTCTCTCCCGCTAGCTGCCCCCCCCCAATGAACCTCAAGACCTTCGAAGAGCTCAAACTGTCTGGGAACCTGCCCTCCCCGGCCGGCGTGGGCATGAAGATTCTCCAGCTCACCCGCACCGAGGAATACAGCGCCGAGGAGATGGGCGAGGCCATCATGGCCGACTCCTCCCTGACCGGGCGGATCCTCAAGCTGGCGAACTCGGCCTCGAACAGCGGCGCGGAGCCCGCGACCACCGTCTCCGGCGCAATCATGCGGCTGGGTGGCCGCACGGTGCGCGACCTGGCGCTGGCCTTCTCGCTCGTCTCGGAGCGCAGCGCAGGCACCTGCAAGGGCTTCGAGTACGACAGGTACTGGTCCAAGTCGTTGGCGCGGGCTGTCTCGGCCCAGGTCATGACGCGCGTGCTCGGCGTGGGCAAGCCGGAGGAGGCGTACATCTGCGGGTTGTTGGGCGAAGTCGGGCGCCTCGCCCTGGCCTCGGTCTACACGGAGAAGTACGCGGTCATCCTGACCGACGTCGAGCTCTGCCAGAACCTCCCCGAGCTCCTCGCGCGCGAGGACGCGGAATTCAACATCACCCACGCCCAGGTCGCCGCGTGCATGCTGGCCGACTGGGGTCTGCCGGAGGCCTTCGCCGAGGCCGTCGAGAGCTTCTGCGGCTCGAAGGAGCTCGCGCAAGCCGGCGACGAGATCAATAGCCGGGCCATGGTGCTGCGCTTCGCCGACGTGGTGGGACGGGCGTGCGTTGCCGATAGGACCGTCCGCAACATGGAGTGGGTCGAGATCGGCGATGGCCTCGAGCTCCTGCGCAACCACCTGGGCCTGGACCAGGAGGCGTTCACGCGCTTCTGCGACACCTGCGTCGCCGAGTGGCAGGCGTGGGGCGAGAGCCTCGACGTTGCGACCCACACCGAGCTGAAGTTCAGCTCGATCTTCACCCGCATCACGCAAGCACGCGGTGCGGTCGAGCGCGGCGAGGACGACACACCGGAGGCCGTCGCCGTGGTCGCGAAGGCGACCGCGGCTCCGGGCGGCGAGAGCAAGCCAGGTGAGGGCTTCAAGGTCCTGGCTGTCGACGACGATCCCGTCTCGCTCAAGCTCCTGTGCAAGCACCTGAGCAACGAGGGCTACGAGGTCGTCACCGCGCGTGGCGGCAAGGAAGGCCTGAAGCAGGCCCTGTCCGAGACGCCGGACATCCTGATCGCGGACTGGGAGATGCCGGACATGGACGGTATCGAGCTCTGCATGGCCCTGCGCCGCACGGACGCGGGTCGACACATGTACTTCCTGCTCCTGACGGGCACGGAGTCCGAGGAGCTGGTCGTCGAGGCTTTCACGGCCGGTGCAGACGACTTCATCACCAAGCCCTTCATCCCGCGCCTGCTCTCCGCACGCATCAAGGGCGGCATTCGCCTGGCGCGGCTGCAGCGCAAGATCGAGTCGGACAAGCAGACGATGATGAAGCAGGTGGCCGAGCTCGGCGTCTTGACCCGCAAGCTGCGGGCGGCGTCCTTGACCGATGCGCTGACCGAGCTCCCGAACCGGCGCTATTGCATGAAGCGCATCGAGAGCGAGTGGGCTTCGATCAGGCGTACGGGCCGACCGCTCTCGGTCGTCATGATCGACATCGACAACTTCAAGTGCGTCAACGACGAGCACGGCCACGATGTGGGCGACATCGTCCTCAAGGAGACGGCCAGGATCATGCAGGCATCGATCCGGGCCTCCGACGAGGTCTGCCGCCTGGACGGTGAGGAGTTCCTGATCATCTGCAAGAACACCGACGAGTCGGAATGTCAGGTGGTCGCGGAGCGCGTGCGCGCCGCCATGGAAGCGAACGTGGTCATGCACCCGGGCTTCGAGCGGTCGGTCACGGTCAGCCTGGGCATCGCCAGTAGCCACGGGGGCTACGAATCGGTGGATGCGCTGCTCAAGGCTGCGGACGAGGCGGTCTACCTGGCGAAGGACTCCGGACGCAACCAGTTCCGACTCGCCTCGGAGCTGGTCGCCAAGAAGACGTCTGCGTGATCTCCAGGAAGTTCGATGAACTGCGGCTGACCGGGGGGCTCCCTTCCCCCTCGGCCATCGGTCTGCGCATCCTCGCGATCACCGAGGGCGAGGACTACGACCAGCGCGAACTCGAAAGCACGATCATGGCGGACCCGGCCCTTGCGGGCCGCATCCTCAAGCTCGCCAACGCCGCGATCCACGATCGCGGCGCGCCCTTGACCAGCGTGCCCCAGGCGGCGATGCGCCTCGGCGCCCGCAGCGTGCGCACGGTGGCCCTGGGCTTCACCCTGATCTCGGACAACCGCGCAGGCTCTTCCCAGTCGTTCGACTACGACGCCTTCTGGTCCCACGCCCTGGCGACCGCTGCCGCCGCGGCGAACCTGGCGCACGCGGTCACGGGGGTGGAGAGCGCCGAAGCGTTCACCTGCGGCCTGCTCGCCGATGTCGGCCGACTGGCGCTGGCCAGCGTGCATCCCGAGCGCTATTCCGCCCTGGTCGAGGGCGCGCCCGGCGCCTCTGGCCTCGACCTGGCACACCTGGAAACGCAGGCGTTCGACATCGACCACTACGAGGTCGGCGCGGCGCTGCTCGAGGACTGGGGCCTACCCGAGCTCTTCCAGAACGCGATCCTCCTGTATGAACGCGAAGACGCCCCCGTCGAGGAGGGCGCCGTGGACGACCTCGTGCGCGTGCTGCGCTGTAGCAAGCGGGTGGCGGACGTGCTCCAGCAGCGTGAAGCAGAGCCGACTCCCGAGGAGACCCTGGCCCTGCTGCGCCTCGGTC
Source organism: Planctomycetota bacterium (assembly GCA_027623615.1). Classification (GTDB taxonomy): domain Bacteria; phylum Planctomycetota; class UBA1135; order UBA1135; genus JALWOP01. Next base: position 8,404 of record JAQBVH010000065.1, read on the forward strand.
ATGCGGCCGAGGAGCTGGGCATGGAGACGGTGCGCTTCCTCGGCGCCTGCGACTCGACGGCGCTTGCGTGGCGTGAGTGGGGAGCTGTCCTCGGCATCCCGGCGGGGGTCGCGGGAACGATCTCCGGTCGCTACGCCGCCGCGGTGCGCGCGCCAGCACCCGAGGTGAAGCAGGTGCAGCTCGTGGACCCGGAGAGCCTCGAGCGCGCGATCAGCCCGCCCGACCTGGAGTCGACCTCTACGGAGGAGAGCGATGAGCTCCCGACCCGCATCCTCCTGGTCGACGACGACGAGCGCATGCTCAAGCTCATCAGCCATCACCTGCGGCGCGAGGGGTATGACGTGCTCACCTCCGGCAGCAGCCAGGAGGGGCTGGCCACCGCCCTCGCCAAGCAGCCGCAGCTCGTGATCACGGACTGGATGATGCCGGGCATGACCGGGCTCGAGCTCTGCAAGACCCTGCGCCAGTCCGAGCCGGGGCGACGCATGTATGTGCTGGTCGTGACCGCGCGTGAGGACGACGAGCGAGTGGTCGAGGCCTTCGCTGCGGGTGCCGACGACTACATCGTCAAGCCCTTCAACCCGCGCATCCTGCTGGCGCGCGTCAAGGCGGGTCAGCGCATGGTCCGCATGCGCGAGAAGGTCGAGGCCGCCGAGCGTACGCGCCTGCGTCAGGTCGCCGAGCTCGGCATCCTGACGCGCAAGCTGCGCGCGGCCGCGATGACCGATGCGCTCACCGAGCTGCCGAATCGTCGCTACGCGATGAAGCGTCTCAAGCAGGAGTGGGAGAGCTCCCTGCGCACCGGCCGCCCGCTCTCGGTCGTGTTGGCGGACATCGATCACTTCAAGCAGGTCAACGACCGCTTCGGTCATGATACCGGTGATGCCGTGCTGCGCGAGGTCGCCACCTTGCTGCGCCGCGTCGCGCGCAGCGGCGAGGTCCTGTGTCGGATCGGCGGCGAGGAGTTCCTCTGCATCGAGAGGGGCTCGACCGCCGAGGACGCAGCCAAGGGCGCGGAGCGCCTGCGCGCCGCGGCCGAGGAGCTCGAGGTCAAGTACCCCGGCTTCGAAGGGCGTGTGACCCTCAGCCTCGGTGTGGCCCAGCGCACGGACCAGTTCGCCGGCGTCGACGACCTGATCAAGGCGGCCGACGATGCGCTCTACGTAGCCAAGGGTGCCGGCCGCAACCAGGTCGCCGTCCATCGCGACGACGCGGACTCCGGGCGCAGGAGCGCCTGAGTCACTCGAAGAACCAGGGGCTGGTCCAGGCCATCGCCCCGTCCTCCTGGATCACGCGCAGGTAGAGATAGCCCTCGTCCGGGAGCTGCGGGAGGTCGAGGGTGACCTGGATGCGCAGCGCGTCTTCCGCGTCCGTACGCTCGACGCGATCGGGGTAGACGAAGTCGAGGAAGCGGATAGGCGCCGTGCCGACCACCAGGAGTTCGAGGCGCGCTGCGAGCCCCTCGCGCGGCACGACCGCGCCGATCGGGTGGCCTCCGAGGGTGGTGTGCACCAGGATGCGCGGTCCGCTCGTCGCGTAGCAGCGCCGGGCGCGCAGGGCCTCGAGCAGGGACTCACGCGTGAGGTCCTCGCTGAGAATGGCGGCCAACCCACCGCGACCCATCCTCGCGCCGGTCGTGCGGTTCGTGCGCCAACCATAGACCGGTGAGAGGTGCGCGAGCCCCGGGTGACCGTCGTGCCCGTCGCCGCTGCCGAGGAACCCGAGGCGCAGGCCCTGGTCG
>JAQBVH010000066.1 GCA_027623615.1 Planctomycetota bacterium
GCAGAACTTCTCGTCTGCGATCGCGGTGACCTTCTCGCTCTGAGGCGTGCGCAACGCAGCGAGGGCCGGTCGACGTCAACGCGTCCACCGGCTCTCGTTGTTGGGCCCCCGCTGTCCCGTGGGAGCCCAGCCTCAGCCCGTAGCTTCCTCGGTCGCGGGCGCGGGGAACTGGGCCTCGATCAGCCCCTTGAAGCCTTGCAAGGCCGTGCGCTGCAGGTAGAGCTCGAGGCCGCGCAGCGCGCCCAGCTCTTCACCACCACCCGCTCGGCCCGGCCCGCCGTGGATCGAGGCCGGCAGCACCATGCCCGGCGCCAGGGCCTGCTCGGCCATGCGATCGCTGCCGATCCAGATGCGTCCGTGCCAGGGGGCGCAGCCGAGGACGAACTCACGCGCCCAAGCGCCGTCGTTCGAGTAGACACTGCACACCAGCCCACCGCCGCCCAGGTTGGTCAGCTCGATGGCGTCCTCGACCTTGCCGGAGTAGGGCAGGATCGTCGCCACGGGGCCGAAGACCTCCGCGTCGTGGAAGGCGCCGTTCCGAGGGTCGCGCGCGACGAGCAGGGTCGGCTGCACGAAGCAGCCCGTGTCCCCCACCGGCTCCGGGCCACCACACGCGACGTCCGCGTGCTCGAGCAGCCGCTCGATCCCGCCGCGCACGTCCGCCAGCTGCCGCTCATCGGTCACCGGACCGCAGCGCACGCCCTTGGTGGCCGGGTCCCCCTGGGGAAAGCGCGCGAGCTCGGCGACCAGGTCTGCCTTGACCTCGTCGACCCGGTCGGCGGGCACGAGGATGCGCCGCACGGCGGTGCACTTCTGGCCAGCCTTCTGGGTCATGTCCGTGGCCACGTTGCCGAGGAACAGCCCGTAGCTCTCGCACTCCGCTTCGACGTCCGGCGCGAGGATGGCCGCGTTGATGGAATCAGCCTCGAGGTTCAAGCGCACGTTGTGACGCACCAGGTTCTCGTTGGCGCGGATGCGGGCCGCGGTGGCGGCGGAGCCCGTGAAGGCGACCACGTCCTGGGGACCGAGGTGGTCGAGCAGGTCCCCGACACCTCCGCAGACGAGCTGGAAGGCCCCCGCGGGTACGAGGCCCGAGTCGACCACGATCTGCCCCATGCGATACGCCAGCAGCGCGGTCGGCGTGCCCGGCTTCTCGATCACAGGGACGCCCGCGAGCCAGGCGCAGGCAGCCTTCTCGAACAGACCCCAGGCGGGGAAGTTGAACGCATTGATGTGCACCGCGACCCCGCGACGCGGCACGCGCACGTGCTGCCCCCAGAAGCGGGCCGTGCGCCCGAGTTGGGTCCCGTCCCCGTCGAGCAGGAAGGGCGTGTCCGGGAGGGACTTGGCGAAGTGCGCGTACGCCGCCAGGGTGCCGGTCGCGCCGTCGATGTCGAACTTCGCGTCGCCGCGGGTGTTGCCGCCGTTGGCGACGGCGATGTCGATCAGCTCCTCGCGGTGCTCGTGGAGCGCGCCGGAGAGGGCCTTGAGCAGCTTACCGCGCTCCCCGAAGGTCAACGCCCTCAGGGCAGCGCCGCCGACCTCGCGGCCATGGCGCACGACCGCGGCGAAGTCGAGACCGCTGTCATGGGCCTCGGCGATGGCCTCACCGGTGGTCGGGTTGACGAGGGTGCGCGCGCCGCCGGTGCCGGTCTGCCAACTGCCGAGGACGTAGCTCTGGAGGGTCTGCATGGATCGGGGAGGGGGGAGTCCAGGCGGGCCGCGCTGGGCCCGGTCCGCCTCGTCGTCGAAGCGCGGGGTCGAAGCGGCCCACCGGAGGGATCGGGCGTGCGCCGTTTCAGGGCGAACACTCTACGAAATGCCGGGGGGCGGCGCCCGTAGCGCGGCCATGCTCCCCGTCCTCCTCACTCTGCTCTACGGTGCCGGCCTGGTGGCCGGGCTCGTCCTCGGCGTCGGCGCCCTCTGGCGTCACATGCGGCGCTCCCAGGCACCGACCGCGACCAAGCTGGGCACCGCGGTCGTCGGGGTAGCCGGCCTGAGCGTCGTCGCCACGGTTGGTGGGGTCCTGTTCGTCGCCCTGCTGGCGACGACGACCCTGACCGCGTTCCTGGAGCATGGTCCGGTGCGCTCGATCGAGATCCTGCGCCTCGACGGTGCGGCCCTGGCCAGCCACCAGCCCGACCTCGACGGCTACGAGCGCGGGGCCCTGGCCAGCTACCAGGAGCAGGCCACGGGCCTCGACCCCAGCTACCCGGTGCACGTGCTCGTGGAGTACCGCGGCGAGGTCCGGCTCGACCGCCTGCACCGCTGGCTCGAGCGCCAGACCGACGGCAAGGTGCAGCTGGTCGAGGTTGGCGTTTCCGAGGCGGGGCTGACCCTGTTGGACTTCGGCCTCGACCTGCGCCCCGACGAGGTGACCCGCTTCGAGGAGGAGTTCGAGGCTGCCCAGCCCTTCGTCGACCTCCCCCACGGCCTGCGCCTCGAGATGCGTGAGGCGACGACGGACTGAGGCCCGGGTCACGCACCTTGGAGTGTGGTGCCCCGAGACTTCGGGCCTCTACAGGAGGCGCAGCAGGCCCCGTTGGGCCCCAAGCGCATGCGGGCGTAGCTGCCGGAGCTTGCACCCGTGGCGCAAGCGCCTAGCCTGGCCGCATGAGCGTCCCCGCCGCAGCCTGGCTCCCCGCCGGCACCTTCAAGGATCAGGTTGTCCTCATCACCGGCGGCGGAACGGGGCTGGGCCTCTCCCTGTCACGTGGCTTCGCCGCCCTCGGCGCGAAGGTCGTGGTCGCCTCCCGCTCGCGCGAGCACCACGCCCCCTTCCTCGAGGAGGCCGCGCGCGAGGGCTGGACCGTGGAGGCCCACGAACTCGACGTGCGCGAGGACGCCCAGGTCCGTGAGCGCATCGACGACATCGTGCAGCGCCACGGGCGGCTGCACCACCTGGTCAACAACGCGGCCGGCAACTTCGTCTGCCCCACCGAGCGCCTGTCGATCAACGCGTGGCGGGCCGTGCTCGGGATCGTGCTCGACGGGACATTCTCCTGCTCGAAGTACGCTGGCCGTCACATGATCGCCGCCGGGGGAGGCACCATGCTCAACGTGGTGGCGACCTACGCCTGGACCGGCATGCCAGGCGTAGCCCACTCGGCGAGCGCGAAGGCCGGCGTGCTCGCGCTGACCAAGACCCTCGCCGCGGAGTGGGCCGAGCACGGCATCCGGGTCAACGCGATCGCGCCGGGTCCCTTTCACTCCGACGGCGCGAAGCAGAACCTCTGGCCGGACGAGGAGACCGAGGAGCGCATCCGCCGCGCGGTCCCCCTCGGCCGCTTCGCCGAGCGTGACGAGGTCGCCGCGTACGGGCTGCACCTGTGCTCGCCGGCCTCCGACTACGTGACCGGCGAGTGCATCACCCTCGACGGGGGCCTGACCCTGGCGGCCGGTCGCATGTTCCCCCACGGCGCGCGCCGACGGGAGCGGGAATGAGCGCGGACCGCGGGCACCTCGACACCGAAGGCCGCCACCCCGACAGCGGCGCCCTCGACGAGCTGACCACAGCCGACGCCCTGGCCCTCTTCACCCAGGCCGACCGGGAAGCCGTCGCCGCCGTCGCAGCTGCCCGTGAGGGGCTGGCGGCAGCGGTCGAGCTGGTAGCAGCGCGGCTAGCGGCCGGGGGCCGGCTGTTCTACGTGGGCGCGGGAACGAGCGGACGCCTGGGTGTGCTCGACGCGTCGGAGTGCCCGCCGACGTTCCAGTCGGACCCGAGCCAGGTGCAGGGCGTGATCGCAGGGGGCGTCCCGGCGCTGACGGACGCGGTCGAAGGCGCGGAGGACGACCACGGGGCTGGGGCGCGCGCCATGCGCGAGCGCAACGTTGCCGCTGGCGACGCTGTCCTTGGCATCAGCGCCGGCGGGACCACCCCCTTCGTGCACGGCGCACTCGAGCAGGCGGGGCGGGTGGGCGCGGCGCGCCTCTTCATGGCCTGCGTGCCCGCCGCTCAGGTTGCTGTCGAGGTGGAGGTCGACCTGCGCCTCCTGACCGGGCCGGAGCTGCTCGCCGGCTCGACGCGGCTCAAGGCGGGCACCGCGACCAAGCTCGCCCTGAACGCCTTGAGCACCCTGGTCATGGCGCGCCTCGGGAAGGTCCATGGGAACCTGATGGTCGACGTGAACACGAGCGCCAACGTGAAGCTCGTCGACCGCGGCGAACGCATCCTGATGGCGTTGACCGGTGTGGGGCGGGAGGCCGCCGCGGCGCTGCTCGCCCGCGCGGGTGGGCGGGTCAAGCTCGCGGCGGTGCTGGCCGCGCGCGGCGTCGAGGTCGACGAGGCCGAGCGACTGCTCGCCGAGAACCGGGGCGTGCTGCGCGGTCTGCTCTAGTGGTACGCGTAGATCACGACGCGGCCGGCGTCGTTGTTCTTCGGAGTCATGTTGGGCGCATCGTAGGTCCCGTCGCCGACGACGAGCTCCTCCTTGCCGCCCGGAGTGACCTGCCCGTACTCGAGCCCATTGCCGAAGTGGTCCTTCGAGAGAGGCAGGCTCTGACGCAGGTAGGGCTGCCCGAGGGGGTCGTTGCCGTCCCAGGTCACGAGCTGCTTCTCGTCACCCATGATCACGAACGTGAGGTCCAGCGCCGCGTCCCCCACCACGTCGGCGACGACGCAGCGAAAGCCCATGTAGTCCGAGGGGTCCGGCGTCGGATAGGGGTGCAGGCTCACCGGCGCTCCCACGCCCCGGGTGCTGAAGCCCATGCCCGCGTCGTGCACGCCGACCCAGTCCTTGCGATTCGCGCCCACGAGCAGCCAGTCGGCCCGAGCGTGGACGTGCATGCCGAAGCGCGGCGCGGGTAGGTCGTTCGCGTCGGGGACCGGGTCCTCGATCAGCAGGCGGTTCTGAGGGTCTATCGGACCGGGATAGACATAGACCTGCCCGGCGACGGGCAGCCCGGCCTGGTTCGAGTTGCCGATGGCGGAGACGACCAGATCGTCGATCCCGTCCTGGTTGATGTCCCCCACGGTCAGGTGCTGACCGAAGTTTCCGTAGAGGATCGGCTGGGGATTCTCGAGCACGTCGCTCGCCGGGAACGAATCGAACGGGCCGTAGAACACGTGCACAGCGCCAGCGACGGCGTGACCAGCGACCGTCGTGCGCGGGGCGGCCACGGCCACGTCCCCGACCCCATCGCCGTTGAAGTCGCCGCAGGTGACGCTCTCGCCGAAGAAGTTGGGCCCGGGGTCGAGCTCACGCAGGACGACGGGATCGTTGTCGTCAGGATGGAGGAACAGATAGACGGCGCCCGCGAGCAGCACGGGGCCGACGGTGGTCGACGGTGCGCCGACGATCAGCTCCAGGAAGGGGTCGGCGTCGAGGTTGCCGTAGCCCACGTCGTACCCGAAGCGATCATCGGTCTCGGCGCTGGCGCAGGAGCCGATTCCCTCCGCCGTCAACACCCGGTGCGGTCCCGCGCCCTGCATCGTGACGTCCTCGAACAGGTAGACCCGGCCCTGCCCCCAGGCTCCGGCGGCCAGTTCGAGGCCGCCCGTGCCGTCCATGTCCAGCACACAGCTCGAGTTGCCGAACTGCGCGCCCGTGGTCGGGCAGGGGTTGTCGACGGTCAGGGAGTGCCGCCGCAGGGTCTGCGAGAAGCCGGGCGCCACGAGCAGGAGGACGAGCAAGAAGGCACGGTTCATCTGGAATTCTCCGCCCACAATGTAGCAGTGGAGATCTGGGTTTCAGGTGCTCGTCATCGGGATGACCCCCACCGACGTGGGCGCCGCTTCCCTGGGCCTGCGTGCCAGGATCGAGACCAGCTCCCCGCGCCCGGTCGCGCGCGCCACCACGCTCCAGGGGAGCTTGGCCAGCTCGTCGCCGACCCGTGCCCAGCCGCGGGGTCGACCCTCGGCGCTCGGACGACGGCGCACCCCGTGGGTGCGCACGGCCAGGACCTCGAGGCCCGCGCGCGCGCAGGCGATGCGCAGGGTTGCCGGTGACCACAGGCAATGGTGTAGGGCGGGATCGATCAGCTTCCAGGCAGGGCCCAGCCGGCGCGCGGTGAACGAGCGCGCGTTGACCGTGTCGAGGTAGAGCACGCCTCCGGGGCGCAGGGCTCCGGTCATCGCCTCGAGGGCATCCAGGGGCGCGGTGAGGTGCTCGAGAACGGCGTGGGAGTAGACCGCGTCGAAGGAGGCTGGCGCGAGCTTCGCGGCCTCGATCGTCACGCTGCGTACGGGCAGGCCCTTCTCCTCCCGCGCGAAGCGCGCGCAGCGATCGACCGGCTCGACGCCTTCGACCCGCCAGCCCCGTTCGCGCGCGACGAAGAGGAACGCGCCCACGTTGGCGCCGACCTCGAGCAGACGCCCCACGCCGACCCGCGCCTCGAGCCGCGCCAGACGCCGGTGGTAGCGCTGCAGGCGCCTCGGTTGGTAGCTGCGGGTGACGTAGTGCTCGAAGAGCCCCTCGAACGTCTCCTGATTGAGGCGCGCGAACTCCGTGGCCGAGATGTCGGCAACGACGAAGCCACACGACCCGCAGCGGCGGTAGCGCCGCCCGGCCTTCTCCCAGGACGGACGCCAGTCCGTTCCGTGGCACAGGGAGCACTCGTCGGGGCCGCGCACCCGGGCAGGGTACTCCTCCCTACCAGGGCCTCGCCATGGACACGTCCGCAACCGTGGCCGGCGCGGTCGGTCCCCTCGCTGTGGACACGGTGCAGGTGACGGGTGCCTCCCTGACGGGGACTGGCGCCGAGCGGGTGGTCGTCGAGGCGCGCTTCGAGGCCCACAGCCGCTCCAAGGTGGAAGTGGTGCTCAGCGGCCTCCCCGACGCGGTGATTCGCGAGAGTCGCGAGCGGCTGCTGAGCGCCCTCCGAGCTGGCGGCCTTGGTCTGAGCTCGGGGCGGCTCCTGCTCAACCTGGTGCCGGCGTCCCAACCCAAGTCCGGACAGGTGCTCGACCTGCCCCTCGTGCTCGCGGCCGCTGGGGCCGCAGGGCACCTGCCGGCGGCGGCCTTCGAGGGCGCGCTCTTCCTCGGTGAGGTCGGCATCGACGGCAGCCTGCACGCCGTGCCCGGCGGGCTCGCTGCCGGGCTCGCGGCTCGGGCTGCCGGGCTCGGCGACCTGTACGCGCCTAGCGCGACCGCGGCCGAAGCCGCATGCCTACCGGACCTGCGCGCCTTCGGTGTCGACCACCTGTCGCAGATCGTGACCCACCTGACCGACGCGGAGCGGAGCCTCGTGCCCCTGGCGGCGCCCCAGCTCACGACCCCGGCGCCGCGCACGCCTCAGCTAGACGCGGTGTGTGGTCACGCGACCGCCAAGCGGGCCCTGGCCATCGCCGCCGCCGGCGGACATGGGGTCCTGCTGGTCGGGCCGCCCGGGGCGGGCAAGTCCCTGCTCGCCCGCGCGTTGACCGAGTTGCTACCCGCGCCCGGTCTGGAGGAGCGGCTCGAGATCACGGGCGTGCTGAGCGCCGCCGGTCGCTGGCCCGGCGGGGTCGTGTCCACGCGACCGTTCCGAGCGCCGCACCACACGGCCACCCAGGCCGGGCTCGTCGGCGGCGGGCCAGGCCTGTCTGCTGGTGAGGTGACCCTGGCGCATCGCGGCGTCCTCTTCCTCGACGAGCTGCCGGAGTTCCGGCGGGATGTGCTCGAGGGACTCCGGCTCCCGCTCGAGCGCGGCGTCGTGCTCCTCAGCCGCGCAGGTCGCCAGGCAGAGCATCCGGCGCACTTCCAGCTCGCGGCGGCCATGAACCCCTGTCCCTGCGGCTACCGCGGTCATCCGCGCATCGTGTGTCGCTGCTCACCCACGGCGGTCCGGCGCTACCAGGGTCGCATCTCGGGGCCGCTGCTCGACCGGATCGACCTGCGCCTCGAGCTCGCGCCGCCGGGGCTCGAGGAGCTGGCGGGGACGGCCGAGGATCGTCGAGCTTGCGGCCCTGCGGGCGAGGACCTGGCCCGAGCCGTGCGCGAGGCGGTCGCCCGGCGGGAGCGCCGTGGACAGGCCGTGGCCAACAGCGATCTGTCCGGCGACGCGCTCGACCAGCTCGCACCGCTCACGGGCGCAGTCCGGCAGCTCCTGCGCCGGGCCTCGGAGCAACGCGACCTCTCCGCCCGAGCGATCCAGGCCCTACGGCGAGTCGCGCGCACGATCGCCGACCTCGAGGGGGCCGAGATCCCGTCCGAGGAGCACATCGCGCAAGCGTTGGCGCTGCGCGTCGAGCTGGCGAGTTGACGGGGCCCGCCGGGCCCGTTGGGGCCGCGACGCGCACTTGACTACTCGTGGCGCAGCGCTTCGACCGGATCCATCGTCGCCGCGCGCCAGGCCGGATAGAGCCCGAAGATGACGCCGGTCGCCACGGAGATGCCGAAGGCCAGGATGGGCGCCTGGGGCGTCACGATCGTGCGCATGTCGCTGAAGCGCTCCACGCCGATGGGGATCGCCAGACCGAGCGCGACGCCAGCGACGCCGCCGCAGCCGGAGAGCACCATGGTTTCGATCAGGAACTGACTGACGATGTGCCGGCGCTTCGCGCCGAGGGCGCGGCGCACGCCGATCTCGCGCGTGCGCTCGGTGACCGTGGCCAGCATCACGTTCATGATGCCGATGCCGCCCACGAGCAGGGAGATACCGGCGATCGAACCGAGCACGATCGAGAAGATGCGCTTGGTCTCCCGCTCGCGCAGGAGCAGCTCGAGCGGGACGATCACCTCGTAGTCCTTGGTGGTGTGGTCCTTGGCCAGCATCGCGCGACAGGCGTCCGCCACGAAGGGCACGTTCAGGGCGTCGTCCACCCCAACGATGATCTCGTGCAGCTGGACCTCGGTCACGTCCATCGTGCCCGAGCGGATCTTGACCTGGCGCTCGCCAAAGATCTTCTGGCCGGTGCGCAGGGGCAGGAAGACGTCGCCCGAGACCTCTTGCCCCGGGCTCACGGTCATCTCGCCGATGGGCACGCGGCCGATCATCACCCCGACGATGTCGAAGTAGTCAGCGCCGATCTTGACTCGCTTGCCGACGGCGCGCTCGAAGGGGAACAGGTAGCGCGCGACCTCGTAGCCGAGCACGCAGACCTGCGCGTAGGCCTCCTCGTCCGCCTGGTGCAGGAAGCGACCGTCGTACAACACACGGCCGGTCACTCGCTGGTACGTGGGCGGCACGCACTGGATGCGAGGCGAACAGACCAGGGTGCCGTAGCGGACCTCCTGGGGCGTCTCGAGCACGGGCACGACCGTGTCGATGCCGGGGAAGGTCTGCTCGATGCGCGCCAGGTCCTCGAGGGTCAGCCCGTAGGCCAGCACACGGGTCTCCTGGTTCGACACCAGATCCTCGGGAGGCTTGATGCTGCGCAGGATCACGTTCTGGCTGCCGAGCTGCCGGATCTGGTCCTGGGCCTCCTCGCTGGCGCCCTCGGCCACGGCCAGCATGGCGATCACGCTGGCAACGCCGAAGAGCACACCCAAGGTGGTCAGCAGGGAGCGCAACTTGTGGAGCAGCAGGCTGCTGACGCCCAGGCGCAGGGCGCGCACGAACCGGGACGAGGAGCGCATCTACCGGTTCTCCTCGACCACGTCGATCTTGCCGTCACGCAGGCGCAACACCTTCTCGGTCCGTTCACCCACCTCCGGCTCGTGGGTCACGAGCAGGATCGTCTTGCCCTCGGCGTGCAGCTCGTCGAACAGCTGCAGGATCTCCTGAGCGGTCTTCGTGTCCAGGTTCCCGGTTGCCTCGTCCGCCAGGACCAGGGCAGGGTCGTTGATCAACGCGCGCGCGATCGCGACGCGCTGCTGCTGGCCACCCGAGAGCTCGGTCGGACGGTGATCGAGGCGTGACCCCAGACCGACCCGATCGGCCAGGGCCGCCGCGCGCTCCTCGGCGTCCTCGGGCGGATCGTCCAAGTAGATGACCGGGACCAGGATGTTCTCGAGCACGTTGAGCTGTGGGATCAGGTTGTAGGACTGAAAGACGAAGCCCAGGCTCGTACCGCGTAGCTCGCTGAGCTCATCGTCGTCCAGGTCCCTCACTCCGGTACCGCGCACGACGTAGTCACCGTGCGTCGGTCGATCGATGCAGCCCAGGATGTTGAGCAGGGTCGACTTGCCCGAGCCCGAGCTGCCCATGATCGACCAGTACTCGCCCTGGCGGAAAGTGTGGCTGATGCCGTCCAGAGCGCGCACCTCGGCCTCGCCCATACG
>JAQBVH010000067.1 GCA_027623615.1 Planctomycetota bacterium
GCCACGATCGAGAAGGGCCCCGCGCTGATCAGGTTGACCAGCGAGGCGGCGACCAAGGCCCAGAGCCAGCCGCGTGCCCCCTGCCAGGCACGCAGGCAAACGTAGGCCACGACCAGCTGGAGCGCGCAGCCCACGAGGAACGCGGCGGCGCCGAGGGCGGCGATCAGCTGGAACGGCCAGACCGACAGCAGGAAGAAGTCGGCAGCGCTCAGCCCCAGGAAGCCGCCGACGAGCAGGGCGCCCAGGCCGTAGAAGAAGGCCGTGACGATGGCGAGCAGGGCCTGTAGCGGAATGCCGAGCGAGAGCAGCAGCGAGCGCGGTCCCTCGGAGGCCGCGTACGCCCGGAGCGTGGAGGGAGACATGGGCCCCCCATACCCCTCGAGGGCGTGATTATTCGCGCCTACGGCCCCTCGCGATAGCGGCCGCCGGTCAGGCGCGCCAAGCCCTCGAGCAGCTCGCTGCGGTGGTTCAGGGCGACGCAGTGGATCACCACGCGGCGCAGGCGATTGCGGTGATCGATGTCGGCCAGGATGCTCTCCGGGTCGGTCAGCGCGCCCTCGGTGGGCTGACCGTCCGAGAGGACCACGATCGTGTCGACCTCGTCGTCCTCGAAGGCCGCGAGCAGACCGTCGTGCAGGGCCGTGCCGCCCTTGGGCCGCTGGGCGCGCGCGTACTTGCTCGCCTGGGACAGCCGGCCCTCGGTCATCTCGACCAGGCTCGGCTTCCACGTGCGCGTGCGGCTGGCGAAGAAGACGAGGTTGAAGCGTCCGCCGACGGGGAAGTGCTCGAGGGCGGCGATCAGCTCGGAGGTCGCGGCCTGAAGGCGGGTGCCGCCGGTGGTCACGACGCGGTTCATCGAGCCCGAGGTGTCCAGCACGAAGCACACGCGATCCGAGTCGTGGGGGATGCCGAAGAACCTGGCCTGGGTCGGGTTCTCGCGCTTGCGCGCCTCGCGCTGCTCCACGGCGCTGGACGCCGCGGCCTCGTCCGGGATGGTGAAGGTCGCGCCCTCGGCCTCCCACCAGCTCGCCCAGCGCTCGCCGTTCTGGCCATGATCCACGCCGGTGATCCAGACGAGCACCTCGTGCATCACGCCGCGCACGCGCAGCGTGTCGCCGCGCAGACGCTCGATCAGGCGCGGGATCGAGGCCTTCTCGCGCCGCTCGCAGAGCGCCAGCGCGGCCTCGACGCGCACGAGGTGACTGCCGTCGTCGAGCAGCCGCAGGAGCGCCGCGTGGGCCGCTTCACCCGGCCGCTTCGCGAAGGCCTGCACGGCACCCAGGCGCAGCGCGACGTCCTTACCGCCCGCGGCCTCGAGCAGCTCCTGCTCCCAATCCTCGTCCGCGCGCAGTCGATCCAGGGCGACGAACGCGGCCCGACGCACGGCGTCGTCGCGGCTGCGCGTCAGCTTCTCGAGGGAGCGCTCCTGACCGACCGCGCCGCGCTCGCCCAGCGCGTCGATCGACGCGAGCTGCACCGACGTGTCCTTGGCCTTGAGTCCGGCGAGCAGGATCTCGTTCACCGCCTCGCCCGGCATCAGCGATAGCGCACGCAGGATCGCCACCCGCACGAAGGGCGGCCGCGACTGGTCACCGACCGCGTCGTCGAGGTACGGCAGGACCCAGCCTCCCTCGAAGCGGCCGATCGCGCGCTCCAGGCGCGCCGGTGGTCCCGAGAGCGGCGCGCGGTACCAGTCGAGGAGCAGCTCGAGCGCGTCCTCGTCGCCCTGATGCTCGAGCGCCGGCACCAGACCCCCGCACGCGAGCTGACGACAGCGCGGGTCCGGGTGTTCGCTGACCACGCGGCGCAGGGCCGGCTCCACCTCGCCGCCGAGGGACGCCAGAGCGCGGGTCGCCGGGCGCTGGTGTGCCCAGCTGATCCCGATCGCCATGTCCGTGAGGTAGGTGCGGGCGAGGTCACGCACCTCGTCCTGCGCGGTGTCGCTCGAGAGCGTCGCGAGCGCCGCGAACACCCCGTTGAGGATGCTCTCGGTGCCGATCAACGCCGTGCACCGCCGCAACGCCTCGAAGGCCTCCAGCGTGCCGCGTCCGGCGAGCTCGGTCCATACCCCCCCGTCGACCTGGTCCCGCTCGCGCTGGACCGCGGCGATCATCTGATCGATCGTCTTGTCGCTCCAATCCAGATCCGGAGCGGGGTCCTGCAGACCGACCAGGGCCACAGCGCAGAGCAACAAGGAGCGCATCGCAGCACTCTATCCGAGCACCCGGCGCTGGTTATCGCGGCAGATGCGGACGCAGCTCGTCGACCTGCTCGGGGCGTTCGGAGGCCAGGTCGGTCGTCTCCCTGGGGTCGCTCTCGACCTGATGGAGCTCGATCTGGTCGTCCGCGTCCTCCCACAGGGTCCAGTTCCCGAGGCGCGCCCCGCGGGCCCCGTCCGGCCCGAGAAAGCCCGCGCCCTCGCCCAGCTCCAGGCCGACGAGCCCCGCCCAGCGGGCGACCTCGTGGGGCACGCGCAGGGCGGAGGTGATGCCCTTGTCGACCGCGCCGGACTGAAGCATCGGTGCGCGGAAGACGAGCGGCACGAGCAGGCGTGCTTGTCGCAGGGACTCCGCGGCGCCGGCCTCGACCGTGCCGACGACGATCACCGCGGTCGTCCCGGTCAGCTCGAGGCGGTCGAGGTCCGCGAGGAGCAAGGCCAAGCAGCGGTCCGCGGCGCGCTGGCCGGCCTGCTGCGCGTTCCCGTCGGCGGCCTCGAGGTCGTCCGCCGTCGGCGCGTCCGAGGGCACCACGACGGTCGCGTAGAAGCGCGCGCCCGCGACCTCACGCAGCCAGGCACCGACGAGCGCGGCCTCGGAGTCGGGTGCGCTCACGTCGAGCACGGTCGTGCGACACCCGGCTCCGTGACGGCTCGCTCTTCGCGCCCACTGCGGCGCGAAGAGCGCAGTAGCGAAGCCGCGCGTCGCGAGTCGTTCCGCGAGGGTCTGGGCCGGCTCGGTGTTCGGTGGCGCGAGCAGCTCGCCCGACAGGAGCGCGCCGAGCGCGGTCTCTCGGCTCGACGCCGCCGCGTTCGTGTACAGATGCAAGCGCCCGCCGTGGGCGAGCCCGCCCAACGCGGGCATGAAGCGGAAGTCCGTGCGCGCGGCGCCCACGCCGTCGAGCACGACCAGCAGGATCGAGGGCGCGTCCGCGCGCGCAAGGGTTGGCCTGACCTCGCGCCGGCGCACGAGCGACACCGCCTCGAACCCCTCGCCGCGCAGGCTCGCGCTCTGGCCGCTCTCCAGCTCCGCGGGCAGGCTGACCAGCTCGCCTGCGACGCGCACCTCGATGCTTGCCCCAGCGACCGCACGCGCCTCGAGCACGAAGGGACCCCCGCTGGGCGCGGTCAGGTCGAGTGCGGTCCAGGGCTGCGCGGATGGCCAGCTCTCGACCACCTCGTCGGCGCTCCATATCGGCGCCGGTGCGCGACCGATGATCACCCACGGCAGCCCGATCCCGAGCAGGCCACACACCACGATCCCCGGCGGACGTTCGAGCACGCGCCACCTGCGGCCCGTCAAGAACGCCACCAGGACGGATAGAACGGCTCCGCAAAGCAGTGCCCACGGCCAGCGCGCGCCAACGTCCGGGAGCGGCAGGCCCGCCGCACCCCAGGCGAGGATCACGGCGTTGAAGAGCAGCACGACGGGGCCCGACTTGCGGTGCGCCACCGCGCTCGCGACCACACCCAGGATCAACGCCTCGATCAAGGTCGCGAGGAAGGTCCCTGCGCGCAGCCACGCGACGAGCTCACCCTGCGCCGGTTCCCCCGTCGTCAGGAAGTGCCGACCGACTGTCAGCGCGCCCGCGCAGAGGAGGCCCACGGCCAGGGGGTTACGGGCTTCGTCGGGTGCCTCCATGGGGGGAGCGTACGCACTGGCAGGCCTCGCTGGGGACTGCTACGCCTCCTTTGGAGGCGTGATTGTTGCTTCGCGCAGCACCTGACGGTGTGACGGAGCGTGCACCCATGGCGCAGACTCCCCGCGAGTCGCCCCGGACTGCTACTCCTTCAACCAGCCCTGCGTGTTCAGCTCGTCGAGGACGCGCTTCGCGACGAGGTGATAGCCCTGGGGGTTGGGGTGGTAGCGGTCGCCGCGCAGGAAGAGCTCGCGGGGCGGGTCCTCCTGGCGCGCGTACTCGCGGAAGACCTCGGCCAGGTCGATCACCGGAATCTTGTGCTTCGCGCCGAGGGCCTTCAGGCGCTCGATCGGGGTCGTGTCGAAGCTGTCGAGGAAGATCTGGCTCTCGTAGGGGAACAGGAACACGGCGGTGCGCGCGCCGTACTCGTCCCGGGCCAGGTCGCGGATGCCGAGCAGGTAGGACTCCTGCTTCTGCCAGACCTCCGACTCGAGGTCCAGGTCCGCGGCCTTGCTCGCCACCGCCTCCGCCTTCGCCCAGTCCGACGAGCGCTTGGCGTGGTAGTACGTCTGGCGCGCGAGCCGGTAGAGGGCCAGGCGACCCAGCTTGTCGCGCAAGCCCTGCGAGAGCAGGTTGCGCAGCCCCCGGCCGCGGAAGACCTGCTCGTCGACCGCCTGGATGGCGTTGGGGAAGTCGTTGAGGTTGTAGCCGACCACAACCAGGTTGGGCCGCACCTGGTCGGACAGGTCCTCGAAGATGCGGCGGTAGGTCACGCCGCTGTAGCCGTTGATGCCGAGGTTCGCGACGACCACGCGTCGATCGCTGCCGACCTCGTCCTGCATCAGGCGCTCGAGCTGGCGCGGCCAGGTGTGCTCCTCGAGCACGCCCTTGCCGAAGGTGCAGGAGTCACCGACGCAGGCCACCCGCAGCTCGCTCGGCGCGAAGGTCAGGGCCAGGTCCCCGCCCCGTAGCCCGAGGGAGTTCGTCTGGTACCAGGTGCCGTCCCAGCGGCCCTCGAAATCGGCGCGGTGCCGGTAGGCGCGCGCGTCGTCGTAGTGGACGTAGGGGTTCTTGTCCCAGAGGCTGAACGGCCCCGGCTCGATCGCGCGCGCGACGAGCTCGCCGATCACGAACGCGACGCACAGGGTCGTCGCGGAGATCAGCAGCTTCTTCTTGAGGTTCCGGGGCCAGCGCATTGGCGAGGACATGCTAGGAGGGCGCGCGTCGGGCGCAAGCGATGCGACCCCTGGTTCCCACCGCGCCCGCGGCGAATCCTATCCCGCCCACTGTCGTCCCTCCGGCGGCCGGGAATTGAGACCACATCGGGACCCCGGCTGGTTCCGTGGGGTGTGGTAGAACGCGGTGCATGCGCGCCCTCCTGCTCTCGACCGCGTTCCTCGCCGCTTGCGCCGGCGCCCCCAAGGATCAGGGCTGGCCCTGCGTCGGCGGTGACCGCGGCTGCATGCGCTACGCGGCGCTGGATCAGATCCACCGCGGCAACGTCCACGAGCTCGAGGTCGCCTGGACCTGGCACACCGGCGAGCTCGAGCGTGGCAAGCAGACGATCGAGTGCACGCCGCTCGTCGTGGGCCGCAGCCTGTTCCTGACGACCGCGTTCCTGCGCGTCGTCGCCCTCGACGCCGGGACGGGCGAGGAGCTGTGGAGCTTCGATCCGCTCGCTGGCGGCACGCCCTACCCCATCGCGTCGGGCGGCGTGAACCGCGGGCTCGCGTACGCGGACGGCCGCATCTATCACGGCTGCGCGGACGGGCGGGTCTTCTGCCTGGACGCGACCAGCGGTGCGCTGGTCCCGGCGTTCGGGGAGGGCGGCGTGCTGGACCTGCGCGCGGGTCTCGAGGGGGACCTCTCGCGCCTGCCCTACGGCCCGACCTCGGCGCCGAACATCTGCGCGGACCTGCTCGTGCTCGGCGTCTCCAACGGCGAGGGTCCTGGCCGCGCCGCGCCCGGCGACGTGCGCGCCTTCGACCTCGTGACCGGGGAAGAGCGCTGGAGCTTCCGCACCGTGCCCGCGCCCGCGGAGTTCGGCAACGACACCTGGGAGGGCGAGGGCTGGCACAACCGCGGCGGCGCGAACGCGTGGGGCGGGATCAGCGTCGACGCGAAGCGCGAGCTCGTGTTCTGCGGCCTCGGCTCCGCGGCCTTCGACTTCTACGGCGGCGACCGCAAGGGCGCGAACCTGTTCGCCAACTGCGTGGTCGCCCTCGACGGCCGCACCGGCGAGCGGGTCTGGCACTTCCAGACCCTGCACCACGATCTGTGGGACCACGACCTGCCCACGTACCCGAACCTGGTCACGATCGAGCGCGACGGCCGCGCGATCGACGCGGTGGCGCAGGTGACCAAGACGGGCCACGTGTTCCTCTTCGAGCGCGAGACGGGCGCGCCGCTGCACCCCATCACGGAGGTCGCGGTGCCCGCGTCCGACGCACCGGGGGAGGCCGCGTGGCCCACCCAGCCCGTCCCGAGCGCGCCGCCCGCCCTCGTGCGCACGGTGATCCACGAGGACGACCTGACCACCCTGAACGAGGCCGCGCACACCCACGCCCTCGAGTGGTACCGCAGGCTGCGCACAGGCGCGGGCTACCTGCCGCCCAGCCTCGAGGGCACGCTCGTCACCCCCGGCTTCCACGGCGGCGCGACCTGGTCCGGCGCCAGCTTCGACCCGGCCAGCGGGCTGCTCTTCGTCAACTCCAACGAGCTGCCCAACGTCGTCACCCTGAAGCCCGCGCCCGAGGGCGCGCGCTACCGCTACGGGATCACCGGCTACCACCGCTTCCTCGATCCCGAGGGCTACCCCGCAATCGAGCCGCCCTGGGGCAAGTTGACGGCGGTGGACCTGGCCGCGGGCACGCTCGCGTGGGAGGTCACCCTCGGCGAGCACCCCGAGCTCACCGCGCGCGGCGTCCCGCAGACCGGCACGCACAACTTCGGCGGGACGATCGCGACCAAGGGCGGCCTGGTCTTCATCGGCGGCACCTCGGACGAGCGCTTCCACGCCTTCGACAGCGCGACGGGCGAGCTGCTCTGGGAGACCCAGCTGCCCGCGGGCGGCTACGCGACGCCGTGCACATACCAGGTCGATGGCAAGCAGTACGTCGTGATCGCCGCCGGCGGCGCAGGCAAGGTCGGGACTCGGGCTGGCGATGCGTTCGTTGCCTTCGCGCTGCCGGACTGAGGCTCAGTCGTCGTAGCGCAGCAGGGCCTCTTCGGCTTCCTCGCGCACGATCGCCTGGGGGTCGAGCTTGGACAGTTCGACGAGGACCGCCTTCGCGTCGGGATGGGCGAGCTCACCGAGCATGCGCACGGCGCTGGTGCGCACGAAGACGTCCGCGTCGCCAGCGAACTCGATCAGGGTACTGACGGAGGGATCGCCGATGGCGTGGAGGTCCTGCAACGCCTGGAAGCGGGCGGCGGCGGAGAGCTTGGGCTCCCAGATGATGAAATCGGCCCCCTCTTCGAGGGTCTCGCGTTCGAGGGTGGTCCGCTCGCGAATTCGTGCGGCGGCGCCCTCCGCGGCGCGGCGTACGAGCGGCTCCGGATCCTTGTACTCGAGCTGATCGAGGACCCTGCACGCGCGCAGGTTGCCGACCTCCGCGAGCGCCTCCACCGCCGCCAGGCGGACAAGGACGTCCGGGTCCTGCGCGGCGACCAGGAGGGAGGGCACGGCGGAGGCTCCCCTCGCCGCGAGCTCGCTCACGACCTCGATGCGGACTTCCGGCACCTGGCTCGAGTCCCAGTCGATCCCGCTCGGGTGCTCGGCGGGAGCCTCCCCCGAACCGATGAAGCTGTCGTCCTCCGCGGGCGGCTCTTGCAGCTCCTCGCGCGGGGCAGGTGGGTTGTTGGGCACCTCGACGAAGAGCAGCGCCGTCTCGATGCGTTCCGCGGCGGCCGCGAAGTCGTTACGCACCTCCGCCAGGGCCTCGTTCATTCGCGCCTGGGACGCGTTCAGCTGATAGGCCTGCACGACGACGGCGATCGAGAGGATGGCCACCAGGGCCAGGAGTGCACGTTGCAGCATGATGTGTTCCTCGAGCTTGACGGTCCGACAGGCCCCTACGATCCGTTCCACGTCCCCAAAGCGCGCGAGGGCCTCGCGCCGCGCTCGTTCTGGGTCCATGCCGGCCGCGATCCGGTCGGCCACGGCGGCGTCGAGGTGAGCCTCGATCTCCTCGCGGATGTCTGCTTCGACAGCGACGCTCTGGGTGAGCGTCCAGGTCCAGCGCGCCGAGGTCACTGCGCACCCTCCGGGTCGGCGCTCAACACGCGGCCGATCGCCGTGGTGTAGCCCTCCCACTGCGCCTCCTGGGTCTTGAAGCGCGCGCGCCCCGTGCGCGTCAACCGGTAGTACTTGGCGCGGCGGTTGCTCTCCGAGAGCCCCCACTCCGCCTGGAGCCAGCCGCGCTTCTCCATGCGATGCAGGGCCGGGTAGAGCGAGCCCTCCTCGACCTGCAAGACCTCGTCGCTCGCCTGCTGGATCCAGCGGGCCATGGCGTAGCCGTGCAGCGCGCCGCCCTGCAACACGCGCAGGACGAGCATCTCGAGGGTGCCGGGTAGGAGGTCGGGGTGCTTCTTGGGCATGTTCGGTCGGGCCTTCCCCTTGCGGGTCTAGGGGAATCTAGCGGGCGCTCCCCTAGAGTTACCAGGGGAGCGAAAATCGACCACCTTTTTCGGCGACTGGTACCGTGGGGGGACCATGCGACGCGTCCTCGCGACCCTCCTGCTCGTCTCCCCCACCTGGGCCCAGGTCACCCACGAGGTGCCTGCCGACTTCGCCACGATCCAGGCGGCCCTGACCGCTGCGGCGCCGGGGGACACCGTCCTGGTCGACCCGGGTCACTACCGCGAGAACCTCGACTTCCTCGGCAAGACGCTGACCCTGCGCAGCCGGTTCGGCGCGACCGACACGATCGTCGACGGCCGGGGACTCGAGGCGGTCGTGAACATGCGCGGAGGGCTCGGCCGCAGCGCGCGGCTCGAGGGGTTCACGTTGATCAACGGCAACACCCACCTCGGCGGCGGCGTCGACGCCAGCGACAGCTCCCCCACGATCCTGGGCTGCGTCTTCCACGAGAACTGGGCGATCGACGGCGCGGGGATCTTCTCGCACGGCAGCCCGTACATCGCGAACTGCCTGTTCACCCGCAACGTCGCGGGCTGCTACGGCTCGGCGATCCGCATCAGCCACGCGAACCCGCCGCCGTCCCTGCGGGCCGTGATCGTGCACTGCACGGCGCTGAACAACTCCTCGTTCGACTACTTCACCGGCGCCGCGGCGATCTCCATGGGGAGCACCAACGGGGACGTGATCAACTGCATCAGCCGCGACAACGACAACACCGGCCCGCTGGCCACGCGGGACATCTGGTCCGAGGACTTCGGTCGCGTGCGGCACTGCAACTTCCGCACGGGCCTGGCCTACGGCGGCAACAACCTCGACCAGCCGCCGGGCTTCGTGGCGCCGAACAACGGCGACTTCCACCTGCGGGCGAGCTCGGCCTGTCGCGACGCTGGCGATCCGGCCTTCACCCACCCCTTCGACTGCGAGGGGGACGAGCGGGACGCCCTCCCGGACATGGGCTGCGACGAGCACGCGCTGCACCTGTACCACCTGGGCCGCGCGCGTGTGGGGAACACCGTGCGGCTGCGCTTGATCGGCGCGACGCCGGGCGACCTCTGCGCAATCCTGACGAGCGCGCTCCTGCTCGATCCACCCG
Organism: Planctomycetota bacterium; assembly: GCA_027623615.1. Taxonomy (GTDB): domain Bacteria; phylum Planctomycetota; class UBA1135; order UBA1135; genus JALWOP01. The sequence goes on from JAQBVH010000067.1 coordinate 9,591, forward strand.
CGATGACGGGCGTGGGCACGCTCTACCTCATGAACCCGCGCTCGACCCTGGTCGACAACCTGGTCGTGCCAGCGTCAGGGCGCGTCGAGTTCGAGTGGACCATCCCACCAACCTTCGGGATCGGTGAGGAGGGCGCGTACATCCTCCACGCGATCTACCTGCAGGCGTTCACGAGCGAGCTGACGAACCTGGACGTCGCCGGCTTCCGCTAGGCCTCCGCGGGCGCTCCGTCGAGCGCAGCGCGCAGCGCCGCCAGGGCCCCCGGGACGTCGAGGGCGCGGCTGGCGTAGTCCTCGGCGAGGAGCTCGGGGGTCAGGTACTCGTCGTACTTTGCGCCGCGCTTGATCGCCACGCTCGTCGCCAGCTGGACCGGGTCACCGAGGCCGTCCGCCTCGAGGTCGCCCAGGTCGCGCCAGAGATCGGTGACCGAGGAGCGCTCGATGCGCAGCACCATGCCGTCGATCGAGACCTTGCGCCCCAGCGCGCCGAGCGCGACCGACACCGTGTTCAGTACCCGATCGCCCGACCAGAGG
>JAQBVH010000068.1 GCA_027623615.1 Planctomycetota bacterium
GTCTCCACCACCTGCGGGTAGTAGGGCGGGAGGTTGCTCGGGTCGTTGAAGAACGTGTCGTAGTACCAGTCGCGCTTGGGCGCCGTGTAGCGATCGCTGCCGTACTTCCAGAGGCCGGTCGCGTACTCGCTTTCCCACGCGCAGACGAAGGAGCCGTTGATCGTGGCCTTCTTCCCGGTCCACGTCTCGTGGAAGCGTGGCAGGTTCTCGAGTCCGCCGTTGTACTTGCCCCACTCGGTCTCGTAGTTGCCGGTGACGATCGCGCAGTTGAAGGTCGTGTCGGACGCGACGGGCAGGTCGCCGGCTGCCTTGGTGTAGTCCCAGCTGTTCGACAGGAGGTTCACCGCGTCAGCGATGACCGCCGCGCCCTTCTTGTCCGTCGTGTTGTAGTCCCCGTGGACGTAGGCCGCGCCCTCGGTGACGACCGTGAGGCTGGAAGCGAGTTCGGCCCCGTTCGTCAGCACCGTGCCCTTGGCGTCCGTGCCCGTGCCCATTCCGAAGTGGGCGCTGTAGAGCAGGCCGTTGCTGGGCCACGCGTTGGAGTTCATCAACAGGTCCATGTCGATGTGAACCATGTTCGTGTGCGCGCCGCTGCCATTGGCCTGGCGGGCGTCGTACCAATCGTCCAGGGTCACCGCGCCGTTCAAGTCGATGCTCGGGACGACGTTGCCGTCGGCGTCGTACGCGGTGAAGGAGCTGCCGTTCTCGGCCACGATGATCGAGAGCCCGGCGTTGGCGTGGTAGTAGCCCTTGTCGTGGGTTCCGTTCCCGGCGCCGACGTTGACGTAGTCCTCGAGCGTGGTGTCCCACGCGTAGGCACCGCCGGTGGTCTCGTCGAAGGCCTTGATCGAGCCGATCTCGGGGGTCGCCGCCTGCTGCTGGCCGTGCCCGCCCGTGAGGACGGTGTGCCCGCTCTCGGCATAGCCCGTGGGCTCGCCCCAGAGGTCCAGGGCGCCGGCCAGGAACGGCAGCCAGTCGCTGGCGTCGTTGAAGTCCCCGTCCAGGTTGTCGTCCCAGCCGTCAGTGAAGTTCGAGTCGTAGCCGGACACGTTGGTGACCGAGCCCATCTGGGACTCGCTGTTCATCGTGACGAACACGGAGGGCTCGCTCGCGTCGAAGGGGTTGGCCACCCACTTGCGGATGTCGACCGTACCCTTGGACTCGTTGTTGTTCTTGCGCTTGCGGTACATGTTGCCGGCGGTACGGACGTAGTTCGTGTCCATCGTCAACGTGTTGTTGCAGCCCAGGTACATGTCACCGTTCGTGTGCACGCGACCGCCCAAGGTCATGTTCGGTCCCGGCATGATCTCGAGGTCGTTCGTGTAGAAGACGGCGTAGGTGAAGATCGGCGCCGTCTCGAGGTAGAAGACCTTCCCCGCCCGGGACTGGAGGTTGTCCACCTCAGCGATCGCCTCGACCTCGTAAGGGGTCAGCTCGGTCTCCAGGCCGGCCGCGTCGGCCACGTTCTCCGAGGGCGCGATCTGCTTTACCTCGAAGCGCACGTCGGTGCCCGCCACGTCCACGGTCGGGAAGAGGTCCGGATCGTTGTTCTGCTCCGCGAGCTCGGTCTGGTCGGCCCAGCCTTGCATCAGCTCGGGCAAGGTCCAGTTGGCCTTGGCCACCTTCATCTGGAGCTTGATCTCCTCGATCGCGCCATCCGCCAGGTACTGGGCCTGGATCGTGCTGCGCTTGCCCTCCGATTTCGTCCGGGTCACCCCTGCCATCGTGAACATGACCGTGACCATGCTTATGGCGACGAACGCCCCGAACACGGCATAGACCAGCGCGATGCCGGCGTTCCGTTCTCTCTTGCCTGCCTGGAGTGGCTTCATCAGCTTGCATCCTCTGTGTTGCGCAGCTTGACGATCGCTTCGACCCGGTGTCGATAGAGCGTGCCGTCGTCGGTCCTACGGCGCAGAAAGATCCGGACCCGGATCGAGTTCATCGGGATGGCGAAGGCGGAGCTGGCCCAGGTGTCGAATTGCACCAGCTCGATGTCTCGCGCGACCCGACGAGGGCTCGCGGTGTTCGTGCGCCGCTCGAGGTAGTTCACCCCGTCGGCCTCGGTGACCGTGGTGTAGCTGATCTCCCCGTGGGACCAGACGACGCCCGTGTCGGGGTCGATCGTGGCGTTGGCCGGGTCCCAGTCGATGCCGTCGTAGTCCGCGGCGCTCTCGCTGGCCGTTCCGTCCCCATCGCCGTCGAACTCGGGCCAGCCGTTGCCGTCCATGTCGAGGTCCGGGATGCCGTTGCCGTCCAAGTTGGACGGCAACACCAGGACCATCTCGCGCATCGTCCCGAAATCACTCTCGTTGATCGTCGCCTCCTGATTGCTAACCACGTGGTCGTGATCGTCGAAGGGGGCGTCCGCGTTCCCGTCGTCGAAGACGTACGGGAAGTCCTTGGCGTTGATCGTGACCGACCCTGAGCGACGCAGGTCGCCCAGGATCGAGCCCAGGGCCCGCTGGCCCTGCTCCTGAAGCAGGGCCTGGGCGCCACCACCGGAGGTGATCTGCCCCATCTGGGAGCTGGTCTCGATCAGGGCCCGTGCGAGGAACAGCAGGATCGAGCTGACGATCGCGACCTCGACCAAAGAAAGACCTCGCGTCGAGGTCTGCTGCGTGGAGTGCAAGCACTTCATTTGGTCTTCACCGAGGTGAGGGTCGCCGAGCGCGCTCGGCCCTGGAAGTCGGACCAGCTCATCGTCAGAACGATCTCGAGCGGATCCGGCACATCGCGCGTGTCGTTGCTCCCGGTCGGGAAGCCCGGGTAGGTGGCGACGATGCTTTGGTCGGGCAGGCTGTCGAAGCCGGCGATCTCCTGCCCGTCGGCATAGACGCTGCTGGCCAGCGGAATCTGATCGGTCTGCACGGTCAGGATCGACTCCATGCAAGCCTGCAGGTCCGTCATCGCGGTGTCGGTCTCGCGGCTGGTGCTCACCAGGTTCATGGAGGTGAGCTGGCTCGAGAACGCGCTCAGCACCGCGACGATGAGGACCCCGAGGGCCACCATGAGCTCGAGCATGGTGAAGCCGTCGCGACTGGTGCGTCGCGCAACGGATCTCGTGTGCTGCTTCATTCCCCTACCGTCTGGCGGCGAGCCGCCTCTGGTTCCCCTGACCCCACGCCTGCCTGGCGCGGCGCCCCCCGACCACGGAGAGCGCGGAAACCTAGCGCCGATTCTGGCCGGGTCAAACTGGAGGGCCCAATCGGAACGCATTTCCGCAAGAACCGACCGCCGCCTGCCAGCTTGGCTGGCTCGAAGCGCGACGGTCAGACGATCGAGTCGGTGAAGACCTCGACCACCGACTCGACGAGGCACGACCAGAGGCTGGCCGTGCTCGTCGTACCGCTCGCAGAGGAACTGGCGGAGGCTGGCATGTTCAACGGTCGCGTCGGCGCGGCGGGCGCGCTGCCCACCGATCCCCTGGCGCGCGCGTGCGCGAGCACCATTTCGAGCTCACCGCCGTCGAACCACACCCCGTGGTCGCCGCAGTGGTCGAGCACGACACCGATCGCCTTGTCCCCCCAGCGAAACTGTCGGCGCTGCATGAGCTCGCCGCAGCGCACGCAGGGCAGGTAGGCCATGGGCTGCTCGGCGGGCGTAGGCAGCTCTCCCGGGCTGGGACCGGTGTAAGCCCCGCCGGCCGCCTCGCGCGTCATGCGGCCCACGTCGTCAGGCTCGAGCCAGATCCCCTGACAAGCCGGGCACTCGATCGCGCTGCCGGCCGGGAGGATGCGCAGGCCGAGGTCGGTCTGGCAGCGTGGACAGCGTGAGTCCTCGGGCAACGCTCGCAGCCCCTGGCAGACGAGGCCCACGCCGCAGCGGCAGCAGTGCAAGGAGCCCTTCGGGCTCGTCGCGCCGCAGGAGTGGCAGCGGCTGTGCAGCAGCGCTGCGTTGCAGTGGGCGCAGGTGTCCTCCCCCGCCGGGACGGGCGCGCCGCAGTGGCCGCAGGTCACGCCGCCCGCAGTCGGGTCGCCGATGCCCACCTTCATCCGCCCACCGCACACGCAGCGCAGGGCCGTTCCCGTTTCGAGACCGACTACGTCGTAGGGGCGGGAGCAGTCGGGACAGGCGAGGAGCTTCACGGTCGAGCGATCGGCAAATCGAGGGGCGCTTCTGGACCTCGATTCCCCGGGGTCACATAGGGCACGAGCTCCCACTCGGCGAATCCAGCCCTCTCGAGGCAGGCCTCGACCGGGCCCGCGTTGGCCCTGGCCCAGACCAGCTCGTCCGGTCCCACCTCGAGCCGCGCTCCGCGCCCGAGGTGGCGCACGCGCAATACGCGCAGGCCCAGGGCTGCGAGATCCGCCTCCGCCCGCTCGACCTGGGCCAGGCCCTCCCGCGTCACCTGCGTCCCGACAGGGATGCGCGAGGCGAGACAAGCGCTCGCCGGCTTGTGGGCGACCTCTAGGCCGACGAGCTCGGCGTAGCGCCGCACGTCGTCCTTCGTGAACCCCGCGTCCGCCAGGGGGGCGCGCACACCGCGCTCTCGCGCAGCCCTGGCGCCGGGGCGGTCGTCGCTCGCGTCGTCCACGATCTCACCGAAGGCGCAGCGCTCGATCCCGCGCCGGGCCCGCACGAGGTCCATCGCGTCGAAGAGGGCGCTCTTGCAGAAGTAGCAGCGGTCGCCGGCGTTGGCCACGTAGCGCGCGTCTTCGAGCTCGGCGGTCGAGACCACCTCGAGCACCGCGCCGATCTGGTGCGCGACGCGGCGCGCGAGGGCCAGCTCGCGCCGCGGCAGGGAGGGGGAGTCCGCGATCACACCAACAGCGTTGGCGCCGAGCGCCCCGTGCGCGGCGTGCAGGAGCACGCTGGAGTCGACGCCGCCGGAGAAGGCCACCGCCAGCGAGGGCCAGCTGGAGAGCTGACCCAGCAAGTGGTCGCGCTTGGCCTCGAACTGCAACGGCGCCTCGTACTGCATCAACCGAGGTACAGCCGAATCTTGCGCACGTAACCCTCGGCGCTGCGCCGGATCATCTCGGCCTGCTGGTCGGAGACCTCCTTGACGATCTTCGCAGGCACACCGACCACGAGGGAGCGCGGCGGGATGATCGCGTTCTCCTTGACCACCGCGCCGGCGGCGATGATCGACTCCGCGCCGATCTTCGAGCCGCCGAGCAGGATCGCGCCCATTCCGATCAGACAGCGGTCGCCCACCTCGGCCCCGTGCAGCACGCAGCGGTGACCGATGGTGACCTCCTCCCCGATCCTGTTCGGCACGCCGGTGTCGGCGTGGATCATCGTCAGGTCCTGGATGTTCGTCCGACGTCCGACCGTGAGCGCCGCGTCGTCACCCCGCACGACGCAGCCGAACCAGATGCCCACGTCCTGCGCCAGGGTCACGTCGCCGGTCACGGTCGCGTTGCGCGCTGCGAAGGCGCCGTCATCGAGGGAGCGGAAGAGGTCCTGCCGGGGGTACTGGGCCATGCCGGGATTCTAGGCGAGCCCGATGGGGCCGCCTACGCCTCCTGCGGAGGCGTGAGTGTTGTTTGACGCCACACCTGACGGTGTGGCAACCGGAGCTTGCACCTGTGGCGCAAGCTCTAGCGCTCAGGATTCCATGAAGCTGAACAGCAGGCCGACCTGGACGGCGTTGTGCACGACGTGGATCGCGATGCAGGGCGCGAGGCGGTCGGTCGCGTGCCGCACATACCCGAGCAGGAGGGCCAGCACCAGGATCGGCAGCAGCACGCCCCGGTCGTGCAGCACTGCGAACAGCGCCGCCTGAATCACGATCGCCTGCCACGGCTCGGCGACGCTGCGCAGGGCCGGCTGCAACCAACCGCGAAAGAGCAGCTCCTCGACGATCGGGACGATCACCGCGGAGAGGAGCGCGATCACGACGATCGACTGCTCGGCCTCTCGAATCAGCTCGCCCCAGGCCTGCTCCTCGTACCTACCGCCGATCATCTCGAGCGCCCAGGGCCAGACCATCAGCGTGCCCCACAGGAAGGGCGCGCACAGGACGTAGGCGAGCAACCCGCAGGCGACGGCGCGGCCGTTGCCACCGCGGCGCAGGCCGAAGACCTCCAGGCCGCCGTAGGCGCGAGCGCGTACGAGGGACACGAGGACGACACCAGCTGGCGCCGCCGCGGCCAAGGCGAGGGACGCCCAAACAGGTAACGACTCCAGCTTGGTTCCGGTGCCTTGCAGGCCCGCCGCGATCACCAGGGTGAAGAACACGAACCCCAGGATGGTCAGGACGACCTCGCGCGGGTGCAGGTCGCGCTCAGGCATCGGTCCCTGTGGAGAGCCCGACTTCAAGATGCGCCGGATGGGACCCGCAAGGGTCGCGCCCGCCAGCATCAGCAACAGGCCGACCTGAGCCACCTGCAACGGGGTGACCTCTTCGGTCGTCGCCGCCTCCTCGAGGCCGAGCGCGAAACCGACAGCCGTCAAGGCGAGCAGCGCGAGGACCAGCATCAGGTCCGCGGCCCGGCCTCCTCGATCAACCCTTCTTCGGGGCTCGAGGCGTTCGCGTAGCGCCGCTTGGGGATGCGCCCTGCGAGATAGGCCTGGCGGCCGGCGCTGCAGGCGTCGCGCATCGCGGCCGCCATGCGCAGGGGTTCGCGGGCGCTCGCAATGCCCGTGTTGAGCAGCACGCCGTCAGCCCCTAGCTCCATCGCGATCGCCACGTCGGACGCCGTGCCCACGCCGGCGTCGATGATCACGGGCACGTCGCAGAGCTCCATCAGGATCGACAGGTTGTTCGGGTTGAGAACGCCCTGGCCCGAGCCGATCGGCGAGCCCGCGGGCATCACACTGATCACGCCGAGCTCCGCGAGATGGACCGCGAGGCGCGGGTCGTCCGAGGTGTAGACCATCACCTGGAAACCATCGGCGACCAGGGTCCTGGTCGCCTCGAGCGTGCCGACCGGATCCGGCAGCAGCGTCTTCGGGTCGCCGAGCACCTCGAGCTTCACGAAGGGCGTGTCGAGCAGATCGCGCGCCAGCTTCGCCGTGCGGATCGCGCTGGCCGCGTCGAAGCAACCGGCCGTGTTGGGGAGCACGTGATAGCCACCCTCGCGCACGACATCGAGGAGGCTGCGCTCGCCCTCCTTGCTCTGATCCACGCGCCGGATGGCCACGGTCACCATCTCGGTGCCCGAGAGCTCGAGGGCGCGCGCGGTCTCGTCGAGGTTGGCGTACTTGCCCGTGCCCACGAGCAAGCGCGATCTCAGCTCGAGGCCCGCGAGCCGCAGCGGCTCGTCCCGTGTCGCATCGTTCGTCATCGGTTCATCCCCCACCGACCATCGTGACCAGCTCGATCCGGTCGCCCGGCGCGAGCACGACCCCGTCCCGGTCTTCGCGAGGCACGAGCTCGAGGTTGACCTCGGTCGCCACCTGCTGTGGCTCCAGCCCGCGGGCGGCGATCAGGGCGACCAGGGTCGTCCCCGCTGCCACCTCGCAGGCTTCGCCGTTGACCTGGATCGCCATCATCGCGCCCAATCCTAATCGCCGCTCCTCGCAGCGCCTCAGCCCACGCGCAGGAAGGCGCACTTCAAGTACTGCGTCTCGGGCAGGGTGATCCGATGCGGGTGGTCGAGCGAGGAGCCGGTCAGCTCCTCGAGCCAGGCCTCGCGCCCGGAGAGGTTGATCGCCTTGGTCAGGAAGTCGGCGAAGTCCTCGGGTCGCACGTTGTACGAGCACGAGGCCGTCACCAGTCGCCCGCCCGGTTCGCACAGGGCCACCCCACGCCGGTTGAGCTCGACGTAGCCGCGCTCCGCGCCCTCGATCTCGCGCCGGTTCCGCGCGAAGGCGGGCGGGTCGATGATCACCAGCCCGTAGCGGTCGCCCTCCTCGGCCTTGGCGCGCAGCGCCTTCATGCAGTTGGTCTTCTCGACCGTCACCCGGTCCGCGACGCCGTTGAGCTCCGCGTTGCGCAGCAGCCGCTGCCCGGAGGCCTCGTTCTGCTCGAGGCACAGGACCGACTCCGCGCCGGCCAGCGCCGCGCGGATGCCGAACAGGCCGTCGTAGCTGAAGGCGTCGAGCACGCGCTTGCCCTCGGCGCCGCGAGCGGCCCGGATGCGGTTGGTCGCCTGGTCGAGGTAGTGGCCGGTCTTGTGACCCTGGAAGATGTCGACCTCGTACTGGAGGTCGCCGTCGCGCACGAGCACGGCCTCGTCGACCGTGCCGTCCAGGGTCTCTACGTTACTCTCGAGATTCTCGAAGCGACGCACCGAGGTGTCCGAGCGATCGACCACCGCGGTCAACGGGAAGGGCAACGCCTCGCGGACGAGCTCGATCAGGAAGTCACGCATGCGATCCGCGCCCTGGGTACCGCACTGCAGCACGAGCACCGTCCCGTAGCGATCGGCCACGAAACCCGGCAGCCCGTCCGCGTCTCCGGAGAGCAGGCGACAGGCTCCCTCGGGATCGAGGAAGCCCGCGTCGGCGCGCACCTTGATCGCGCGCTGAACGAGGCCCAGCCAGAACTCGCGGTTGGGTTGCTCCTCCGCGCGCGTCACGAAGCGCAGCGCGATGCGTGAGCTCGTGCTGAACAGCGCCCAGCCGAGGTGGTCGTTGTTCGGGCCTGCGACCGAGATCAGCTCGCCGGGCTGCGCCTTCCCCTCCGCGACATCATCGGCGTACACCCAGGGGTGCCCCGTGAGGGCCCAACGTCGGCCCTTGCCGCTGAGGATCATCTTGGCCATAGCTCTGCTCGCTGCGGTTGTTCCTGGGGAGGATCCCCGGGGAAAACGGCGAACGAGATTACTTGCCGGACCTCTCGCCGACCAGGGCCCCAAAGCGAGGATCCTCGCGCAGGCTGGCCAGATCGGGGTCGGACCGGGCCCAGGCCCGTTGCCGATTGCGCGCGGCCTCGCTGGCGTGGTTCTCGTCCAGCTCCGTCTCGAGCCAGTCGAGGGCGACCTCGGTATCCCCCAGCAGGGCATGCGTGCAGGCCAGGTTGTACCAGGTCTGCGGACCCGGCCGGACGAGCCGCACGAGATCGCGCGCCTCCTGCTCCCGCCCCGAGCGGGCCCGGTAGCACGCGAGCAGGACCGTCATGAAGTCGTCCTTGCGCAGGGCGTAGGCGCCCTCGTAGTACTCGAGCGCCTCCTCCGGTCGACCCAGCTTCACGTTCGCGTTGACCGCGAGCGACACGAGGGCGGTCGAGCGCAGGCTGTGGTACGGCGCGAGGTCCGCGGCGCTGGCGCCGGCGTCCGCGAGCTGACGCTCGAGCCCCTCGAGCCGCGCGATCGCGGCGAGCAGGGCCTCCTGCGCGCGCAGGGGTTCGTCCTCGTCCGTGAAGGCCGCGCCGATGATCAGGTCGCAGCGCACGAGCAGGGTCTGACCGTGGTAGTACCACCAACGCGAGATCCCGTCCCCCTCCAGGCCCGCTTGCATCGCGCGCGCGACGCTGCGCGCTTCCGGGCCGCGGCCCTCCTCGCGCAGGTCACGCGCGAGCCACAGCGCCTGGGAGCCGGGTACGCGCAGCTCGCGCAGGCCCTGGTCCTGGTCCCCGGAGGCCCACTCGACCTGGAGCATCTGGCGCCGTCGGTCCAGCAGGTTCAGCTCCTCGAGCTCCGCCTCGGGCCGCTCCCATCCGAGGCCGCCGCGGCGCGAGATGCGACTCGTGATGCGGTCGATGCGATCGGCGAGGCCATCGAGGCGGGCGAGGGCGGCCTCCTCGAGCAGGGCGCGACGCTCGGGATCCTCGAGGGGATCCGTGAGGATCAGGTCGAGGCCTGCGGGAGGCGCGAACCCCGGCATCTCCCGCGGCGCGACCGCCGCCAGGGCCGAGCCGAGGTCACGCTGCAGCGCGATCGCCTGGCCGAAGGACAGGCCGGGGAAGCTCACACCTGCGAAGAGGATGCGGTAGGGCGACAGCTCGCTGTCGAAGAGCGCGTCCCAGCCCGTGCGCGCCTCGCCGTGGACCCGCGCGTACCCGACCTGGGCCTCGAGGGTGAGGCGATGCGCGAGCAAGGCGTGTTCGACGACGATCCGGTCCCCCGGAGCGCCGCCGCGTCCGAGCTCGACCAGCGCCAACCCGACCTCGACCAGCGCGCGTTGATGCAGGAGGTCCACGTGCTGCAGGAGCGACACCTCGTCTTCGAGGTCGAGTCGCGCCGCCAGCGCGCCGTCGAGCGCCGCCGCCGCCAGCTCGAAGGACG
>JAQBVH010000069.1 GCA_027623615.1 Planctomycetota bacterium
CTCCCGCCATCCCCTCGCGGGCGACTGGAACCTGGCGACCGCGCGCTACTTCGTGTTCGACGTCCGCACGGCTACCCGGACGGCCATCGGCGAGGGACCGAGCCTGGTCCCCCACCTGCCCGCCCTTGACGTCCAGTGGATGTGGTGGAACGAGGCGGGCGAGAGCCTGTGGTGGATCGAAGGCAATCGAGGCCACGAGCGCTTGACCCTCTCGCGGGTGGACCCGGCGACGGGGGTGGTCACCCAGGTCCTGGAGGAGACGGCCGATGAGGGCTACCTCGAACCCGGTCCGGATTACGGCGCGCGGCCCAACGTGCGCGTGCTCGAGGAGCGTGGCGAGGTGATCTGGCACTCCGAGCGCCGCGGCTACGCGGCGCTCGATCTCTACGACCTCGCCACGGGAACCCTGAAGTACGCGCTCTGTGGTCCCAAGCTGATCGTGCACCAGATCGTGCACGTCGACGAGGAACACGGTTGGGTGTACTTCCTCGCGGGCGTCGAGGACCAACCCGGCGTCGACCCCTACTACGCGCGGCTGCACCGCGCGCGCCTCGACGGCACCAGGGTCGAGCTGCTCAGCAGCGAACTTGCACACCACGAGGTCGTGGCCTCGCCGAGCGGCGCCTACTTCGTGGACCGCTATTCCCGGGTCGACCTGGCGCCGGTCGTCGTGCTGCGCGACGCGACAGGGAGGGTGTTGCTCGAAGTCGCCCGGGCCGACATCTCCGAGCTGCTCGCCGCCGGCTGGAAAGCTCCCGAGCGCTTCACGGTCAAGGCCCGCGACGGGAAGACGGACCTGTATGGCGTCCTGTGGCGTCCGACGCAGGTGGACGAGGACGGCCTCTATCCGGTCCTCGACAGCATCTACCCGGGCCCGCAGATCAGCAGAGCTCCTGTGAGCTTCTCGATGTCCTACGGCGACGGCTTCGGTCAGGCCACGTCGATGGCGGAGCTCGGGTTCTGCGTGGTCGCGATCGACGGTCTCGGCACCCCGGGTCGTGGGCGGGCGTTCCACCAGCACTCCCGCGGCAAGCTCGAGGAGGCCGGCGGCCTGGAGGACCACATCGCCGGCCTGCGTCAGCTCGCCGAGCGCCATCCCTACCTCGACCTGGACCGGGTCGGCATCTACGGCGACTCCGGCGGCGGCTTCGCCTCGACGCGCGCGATCCTGGCCTACCCCGAGTTCTACAAGGTCGCCGTCTCTGCCGCGGGCAACCACGACAACCGCGGCTACATCACGATCTGGGGCGAGACCTACCACGGCCTGCCCTACGACGTGAGCTACGCGGCTCAGGCCAACGCGGGCCTGGCGGCCAACCTGCAGGGCAAGCTCCTGCTCGTGCACGGCGAACTCGACGACAACGTCTCGCCCGCGCTGACGCTGCAGCTGGTCGACGCGCTCATCAAGGCCAACAAGGACTTCGATCTGTTGATCGTGCCAGGGGGCAACCATTCGCTCGGGTCGGGGCGCACCTACGTCCTGCGCAAGCGCTGGGACTACTTCGTACGCCACCTCCTGGGCCTCGAACCTCCGCGGGAGTACGAGATCGGCAGCGCCGCGCGGGCCGACCGCGCCGCCCTGCGGGCCGAGACCGAGCGCGAGGCGATCCTCCTCCCCGGCGCGACCTTCGAGGTCGTGGCCGAGGGCCTCGGATTTGGCGAGGGTCCCGCGCCCGATCGCGCCGGCGCGATGTACTTCACCGACATCCACAACGCCCGCATCCATAAGGTCGACCCGATCAGCGGCAAGGTGGCGCTGGTGCGCGAGGACTCGGGCCGCGCGAACGGTCTGATGGTCACGCCGGACGGCGCCCTGCTCATCTGCGAGGGCGGCAGTCGCCAGCTGACGCGCCTGGCCGATGGCCGGCGCGAGGTGCTCGCCGAGCGCTACGAGGGCCAGCGCCTGAACAGCCCCAACGACCTCGACCTGGACGCGCGGGGCGGGATCTACTTCACGGATCCACGCTACGGCAACCGGGACGGCCTCGAGCTGGACGTCGAGGGCGTGTACTACCTCGATCCCGGTGGTGTCCTGCGCCGCGTGATCGACGACCTCGGCCGGCCCAACGGCCTGGTGCTCTCCCTCGACGGAGGCACGCTCTACGTCGCGGACAACGCCGCGAAGACGATCGAGTCCTACGCCGTGGCGGCCGACGGTCTCCTCACCCACAACGGCCAGTTCGCGACCCTCGACCTCGAGAGCAGCGGAGGCGGCGACGGGATGACGATCGACGAGCGCGGCAACGTCTACTGCGCCGGCCAGGGCCGCGTCTGGATCTGGACGCCCGAGGGCGAGGAGATCGCGAGCCTCGAGGTCGGCGAAGCCGTCACCAACGTCGCCTTCGGCGGTCCCAGCGGCCGCCACCTCTACATCACCTCCCCCACGACCCTGCGCCGCCTGAGGATGAAGGTGCAGGGCGAGGGCTGGGAGTAGAGCGCACGCGGAGTCAGACGCCCGTTGGCGGTCTCCCGGCCACGAAGCGCCGCACCAGTCCTCGAGACCTCCCTCTCCGCCGGGTGGTGCCGGCGGAGTTGATGCGGTACTCCTCGGCTCCGAGGAGGCCAACGGGCGTCTGACTCCGTATGGCCAGAAACGACGAACCCACCGGGGGCCCACTGATGGGGCACCCGCGCAGCGCCCGAGCACCCTCATGTGCTTGGGCTAAGAAACAACAAACCCTCTGATGGGGGCGCAAGGCGCCCCCATCAGAGGGTTTGGTCGGGGTGAGAGGATTTGAACCTCCGACCTCTGCGACCCGAACGCAGCGCTCTACCAAGCTGAGCCACACCCCGACAGGGTCTCCGGGGCCGGTCAGGCCTCGAAGCGGACGAAAGATTAGGCCCCGCTCGGCGGGGCGTCAACTCGCCCGGCGGGGCTTTCGCTACTTGCCCAGGTCGACGAAGGCGCCGCCGCTGTCCCGGGCCAGCCGCTCCATGAACGACTTCTGGAAGGGGCCCAGAGCAATCGTGTGCAGGACGACCTTGCGCAGGAGGTTGGCCTTCTTGACCTCGTCCACGATGTCGTCGGTGTCGATGAACTCCCCCGCCGTGGGCTTGCCGTCGGACAGGAAGAAGATCGTGTCGACCTCGAGCTCGTAGGCGTCGTCCCTGGGCCGCTTGAGGTCCGCGTCGATGCCCAGCGCCCAGGCCAGGGCGCCCCAGGTGTTCGTTCGTCCTCCGTCCAGGTTGGCCGATTGCACGAGCCCGACCCGGGCCAGGTCCTCCTTCGACGTGCCGCCGATCGGCTCGAGCTTGCGCACGAAGTCCATCGCGCTCGTCTTCCCGAGCACGTTCGCCCGCTGCAGACGCTGCTTCCACGGATCGACCTCGGTCGCAAAGGCCGCCACGTTGAACTCGACATAGGGCTCGAGGGCCTCGATGGTCTGGAGCAGCTCGGTCTTGCAGATGTCCATCCGCGTGAACGAGGGGTAGCCCTTCCCGCGGAAGCGCTCCTTCTCGACCATCTCGTCCTCCATCGAACCCGAGACGTCGACCACGAACAGCACCCGGCGGGTCGGCGTCTGGACGCCGTGGTAGGCGAGCTTCTCCTCGGGACCTTCGTACTCCGCCTTGCGAGCGGCCTGCTTCTCACGCAGCGCGGTCAGCTCTTCGTCCGTGGGGATCTGGTAGGTGTCACCGTAGGAGTCCCAGAACTTGCGCCACAGCTCGAGGCGCTGGCCGAACGCGCGGCCGGTCAGGCTCTCGAGGGCGCCGGCAGCATCCGCGACGAGCCGGCCCTCCTCCGCTGCCAGGCGCTCGATCAGGAGGGGGATCGAGTCGCGGTGGCGCACAGCGCCGAGCGCGGCGATCGCGCTCGCCCTCACCTGCCAGGACTCATCGGCGAGCAGGCTGGTGGCCGCAGCGCGCACGCTGTCAGCGCGCAGGGCGGTCAAGGCGTCCAGTGCGGCGCAGCGCACCGCGACCTCCTTGTCCTCGCACAGCGGCAAGATGGCCTCGGCGTGGGCGGCGTTGCCCGTCGCCCCGAGCGCGCCAACCGCGAGGCGGCGTACGGGCCACGACTTGTCCTCGAGGCAGTCGAGCACGGTCTCGCCGAGGGGCTGGTAGCCGCCCGCGGTGATCGCCCGCAGGAGGGCCAGGCGCACGGGCTCCTTCTTCTCCTTGGCGAGGGTCGCCAGCAGCGCGTCCACGGGCTCGCGCTGCTCGAACCCCCCGAGCACGAGGACGATCGCATCAACCACACGCGGCTCGGCCTTGGGGAGCACCGCCACCAGGGCCGCGACGACGGCTGGATGGTCGAGCCCTTCGAGGGCGCGCACGGCCTCGACCCGCTCCGGGCTCTCCTTGTACGTGCGGTAATACTTCTTGAAGTCGTCGACCGTCTCCAGGTCCTGGGCGAACAGGCTGGGCGTCAGACAGAACAGGGCGGCGAACAGGGCCAGGGCGCGGGGCATGAACGGGACCTCCAGCTCGCATCCTACCCAAGGCGTGAACGCACGGCGCCCGGCCCCCCACAGGCGGGAGCCGGGCGCCGAGATGTCACCGGCAGCTTACTCGCCGCGGCGCTTGATCCCGACCCGCTCACGCTGGGCCTGGTAGGGGTTGATCTCGAGCGCGGTCAGCGACATGCGCAGGCCGTCCTCGGTCTCGATCGTGACCTTGTTCCCGTCGCGGGCAAGCTCCTTGCCGACGAACGCGCCGCCTGACGTGAGCACCGTGACCTTCTGGGCCGGTCCGAGGCCACCCGAGCTGCGCTCGATGTCCTCCACGCGATCGGATGAGAAGGACACGCGCCCCGAGCTCGTGTCGAGCCAGCCCTTGCCCGCACCCACGGCGTGCAGGCTGCCGGCCATCGTGCTGCCGTTCTTGAAGGTGACGATGACATCGCCGACGTTCGGGGTCAGGAGGCGCGACTCACCGCTGAGGGCCTGCATGGGCACCTCCGCGGAGTCCCAGCGGTCCTTGGAGTCGATCCGACGCAGGGCACCCGATCCGACGACGCGTGCCTCCTCGACCGGAGAGTCAACGTCCGCGTTCGGGTCGCTGCTGGGCCCGGCCCCATCGTGAGTGAGCTGGAACATGGCCTCGTCGCCCGGAAGGACGGCCGACCCGTTGCCGGCGACCCTGGGACCATCGACGTGCGCGGCGGGCCCTCGCGGGTGCGCCATGGCGCCGCGCTCGAGGGGTGCGTGGGCATCGCTCGGCACGTCACCGGTGCGCAGGAACTCGCCGTACATCTCGAACATGCCGCGGCGGCTGACGAGCAGGCGCGAGGGGGCCTTGGGCAGGTCCAGCTCCGGCACGGGCTCTGTTTCGATCTCGGGAGCGACGATTGCGTCCGGGTCGGCCAGGTCCGCGAGGTCGACGCTAGGTGCGTCGTCCTCGAAGAGCGTCATCTCCGGGCCAGCGACGAACACCGGGCCAGGCTCCGGGGCCTCGACCGTGGCGACCGCGCCCTCGTTGGGAGCTTGCGGCTCGAGCAGGTTCCCGTCGGGCAGCGACTCCTCGCTGACCTCGACGGCGACGCTCGACTCCTCGCTCCGGGCCTGCTCGACCGTCGGAGCCTCGACCTCGGCCTCGTCCGCCACTGCGACCACATCTCCGCGGGAAGACGCCTCGCGCTCGTGGGAGGTCGACTCCTCGGTCGGCGTCTCCGTCGTCTCGGCAGCGGCGCTCGGCGCCCCAGCGACAGCTGCGGCGTCGAGCTCTGCGGGCGCAACCTCGAGGGGGGCCGCTTCGGACTCGTCCGAGGCGGTGCTGCCGTCGGGCGCGCCCGTGGCGCCGGTCAGGTTTGCGACCTCGGCGACGTCGGTCACCCCAGGGTCTCGACGCTTCTTCGCGAGCTCCCGATGCGCCTCCTGGCGACGACGGCCCTGGCGCGGGTCCGCGTCGGGAGCGATCGGGTCACCAAGGAACCACGTCCCCTCCGCGTCGAGGTCACTCGGCGAGGACGCCGCGACGCCGTCCTTGACGGAGCCCTCGCCGGACATCGCCTCGGGCTGCGCATCGTCCGGCATCGCGACCTCGGGAGCAGGCTCGCTCAATACCACGGCCTCGGGCTGCTCGATGGCCACGGGTTGGTCCGCCGGCTCAGACGCGGAGAGCGGGTCAAGCTCTGCGACGGCGAGCGGTTGCTCGACGGCGACCGGTTGCTCGACGGCGCCAGGCTCCTCGACCGCGACCTGCCGTGCGACCCGCGCGACGGCAAGCGGCTGCTCGCCGGTCTTCGCCTGCGCGATCTCGTCAGGCTGCTCCAGGGCGCCTGGTTGCTGGGCGTCGACCGGCTCGGCTTCCTCCACGGCGGGCTGGGCGGCGACCAGCGCTTCGCTGCTCGGACCCACCTGCTGGCTGAGCTGCTCGACCATCACCTCGATCTCCGAGGAGGGAGCGAAGGTCTCGACGCTCGCGACGGTGTCAGGCTGCGTCGGTACCAGCTCCTGCGGCTGCGCCTGTTCGGGCTGCTCGAGCTCCCCGGGCTGCGCGATCCCCTCGGTCCAGGCGAAGGGCACCAGGTCATTGCCAGCCCAGAGCTCGTCCACGTCCGCGAGGCGCTCCGGCTGCGGCGCGTCGGGCACGGCCGGGTTCTCGCTCGCCTCGGCGAGCACCCAGTCGGGGACCTGCGCGATCGAGGTCGACATCTGGATCGGGGCCGGATCGAGGGCCTCGATCCACACGCAGGCCTCCTCGTCCCGCTGCGGAACCAGGTCCGGGTGCCGCAGGCGCCAGCCCGAGGTCAGGGCGGGGCCGAAGCTCCACTCATGCACCGACAGCTGCGGCGGATGCGCGCGCAGCTCCTCCAGCATCCAGGCGTCACTGGCCGAGACGACCGACGCGGTCGCGGCGACTGCGGCGTCCATCGGTTGATCCGCAGCCGCTTGCAGGTCGGCGAGCTCGGCAAGCCAGGCCCGCTCGGCGGTGTCCAGGTCCACTCCGTTCGTTGGCGCGGGCTCCGTCTCCGTGACGGAGGCTGCGAGGGCGTGGTGGCTCTCGGTCGGTCGAGCGAAGGGCGCCGCTACTGGGTCCTCGAGCTCGAAGGGCTCGGCCGTGTCGGCGTGCTCCTTCGGTCGGGCCCAGACGGCCAGCTCGTCCGGCTCCGCGGGGCGCAGGACGGGCCTGGTCGATCCGACGCCATGACGCTCCCACTCCGCGCGCGGCGCGCTGTCCGACCAGGACGAATCGGGGCGCTCGAGCACGGTCGCCCGCACGACGGTCGCCTTCGACTCGACGGGCGCGAGGTCCTGATCGGGCAGGCCCTGCAGGCTCGAGGTCTGGCGCGAAACCTGGATGCCGCCGATCGCAAGCACGACGACTCCCATGACCACCAGCCCCTTGGCGGCGGCACGGGTGACGGTGCGCGACGTAGGCTCGGGTTCGCAGAAGCTCGCATTGAGGATCATCTGCGCGGCCGGGTCGACTGCGAACATCGGCGCGACCGCCGGCCGGCTGCCCTCGTCGAATTCCATCAACCAGGGCGACGTGGCCTCGGCCTGCTGGACTGCCTGCTGCTCCACGACCTGAGGAGGCAATTGCCCCTCGAGCGGCTGGGGCTGCAGCGCGCTCGTCCCGAGCAGCTCCGGCTCGACCGGGAGCGGCTCGATCATCGCTGCGGGCTCGGGCGCGGCGGGCTCCTCACCGGCCAGCAGCCAACTGTCCGCCTCGGGATCGGCGCTCGCGTCCGCGCGGCCCTCGCGGCGGCGGCTGAGTTCACCTTCCAGGTCCAGAAAGTCATGACCTCCGCGGGGAGCGGGTTGGTCGGAAGCAGGGCGGGGTTCGATCGGGCGTTCGTTCGACATCGTCGTCGTGCGAGAGGAGTGAGTGCGCACACCGCCGCTGTGCTCAGGTCCAGCACGGGCGGATCGAGGTCGATATCGGTCCGGCCTCGGAGCGGACCGGAGCCCTTTGGGCAATCCTGCCGCGACGTCTCGCAGCGGGACGATCCCGCATCGAGAAGAGCTCTGACCGAGGGCGCGTCTGCGGTCCGTAGGGGACGATTCCGTGCGCGCCGTGTCAGGTCGAGACGCGCTATTTCTTGAGCACGCGCGTGCCCCCGCGACGCGCGGTCATTCCGACGGAGTCGAAATGCTCGAGCAGCGGAATCAGGTACTTGCGCGTCGTCCCGAGCACGTCCCGCAGCTCAGGGATGACCAGCTCGCCGTTGCGCTGGCAGTTCTCCAGAACGGCTTGCTTGGCCTTGGCGTGCGGACCGCCGGCGATGAAGAGGTCGGCGCCGAGGTGCACGACCTCACCCTCGTCCACGAGCAGCTGGAGGACGCGCTGCAGGACCTTGCCGCTGACCCCCAGGTCCGCGGCCAGCTCCCCCTGGCTCGGGGGTTGGAACCCGGCTGCCCCGAGCTTCTCGAGCGCGCCTTCCCGCAGGCGGGCCGTCTCCGGATCGAGCTCCACGCTCCGGTCGGCGGGAGCGATCATGCCGCCCGCCTCGACGGTCAGCTCTCCCGCGCCCTGCATCTGCTCGAGCAGGACGCCCAGGAAGCCGGGGGCGAGCTGGGTCACCGCGCGCAGGTCGCGCACATCGACCTTGCGCCGGGTCGGGTTCTCCTCGAAGTACTTCGCGATCGCGTCGCGGGTCTGCTCGAGCGACAGGTCGAGCGCGTCACGGTGGATCCAACGCTCACCCGGACCGGGCGACGACGCCTTGCCCTCGGTAGCAAGTCCCTCCAGCAGGGTGCGTGTCTCCCCGCGCTCGCGTTTGAGACCGATCGCCAGCTCCTCGATGGGCACCCAACGCTCCGGGTGGCGCGCGAGCAGGGCCTCGAGCAACGCCGAGGGTGAGCCGAGGCTCGCCGCTTGTCGCTCGAGCTCGTCGATCACGAACGTCTTGAAGCGCTTCAGGCGATAGCGGCTCTCCTCGAGGATGACGCCGCCGCCCAGGGTGACCACGGGCGAGGCGAGGCGCACGACGAAGCGATCGCCGGGAGCGCAGACCAGCGGCTCCTCCATGCGGAACTGCACCAGGCCCTGCTGCTCCGGCCCGAGCTCGGTGGCGTCGAGCAGGACGAGCTCCCCGAGGGAATCGGCCGTACCGGTGTGCACGCGCACCTTCATGCGGTTGACCACTGGCCGGTCGAGGTCGCGTAGGGTGTGCATCTGGCCGCCGACCATCGTGAGCGCGCGGAAGAAGCCGGGGCTCGCGACCACGTCGCCGCGGGACACGCGCGCGTGGTCGATGTCGGTCAGATTGAGCGCCGTCGAGTGACCGGCGCAGGCTACCTCGACCTTGTCGTGGTAGGCCTGGATGCCGCGCACCTTGCCCTTCTGGCCGGAAGGCAACACCTCGAGGATGTCCCCCACTGCGACCCTGCCGCTGACCGGGATCCCCGTCAGTACGGTGCCGAAGCCGCGCACGCTGAAGACCCGTTGGATGGGGAGGCGAAAGACGCCCTCCGTGGTCCTTGGCTCTGCCTCGGCTGCGATCTGCGCCAGGGCCTGACGCAGCTCCTCGATCCCGATGCCGGCCACGGCCGCGACGCGCAGGATCGGCGCCTCGGCCAGGAAGGTGCCCTCGAGGGTCTCGCGGATATCCTCCTCGGCAAGCTCGACCAGCTCCTCGTCGACCAGGTCGACCTTGGTCAGGGCGACGAGGCCGCGGCCCACGCCGACCAGCTCCATGATCGCCAGGTGCTCGCGGGTCTGGGGCATGACCCCGTCGTCCGCGGCGACCACGAGCATGACCAGGTCGATGCCGGTGGCGCCGGCGACCATGTTGCGAACGAACCGTTCATGGCCAGGGACGTCGACGATGCCGACCGTACGACCGTCGGGCAGCTCGAAGCGCGCGAAGCCCAGGTCGATCGTCATCCCGCGCTCCTTCTCCTCCGCCCAGCGGTCCGGGTCGGTTCCGGTCAGCGCCTGCACGAGGGTGGACTTGCCGTGGTCGATGTGACCTGCGGTTCCGATGACGATGGGTTGGATCTCCATGGGGCCGCGAGAGGATACTCCGAGCCCCTGGGGAAGCGCGCGCGGGGGACGTATCCTCTGGGCATGGGCGCTTGGACCCCGCTACCGCTGACCCTCCTGCTGCTCGCCGGCACGCCCCAGGGCCCCGCCCCCGACGGCCCCGCCGTCGAC
>JAQBVH010000070.1 GCA_027623615.1 Planctomycetota bacterium
CGGCGCGCGCGACCACACGCTCGACCAGCGGTCGGGCGGGAGTGTCGGCGAACCGGGGCGGCAACTCGACGGCGCTGACGAGCAGGTCCTCACTATCCTTCTGATTGCGCTCGAGCAAGAGCGCCAGGCCCTCGCGCCCCGGGATACGCCCGAGCGGCGTGAGGAGGCTGCGTCGCACGAGGTAGATCGGCAGGGCGATCGCGACCAGCCCGTGCAGCACGCGGATCGCCAGGGGCAGGTGCAGGAAGTAGTCGGCCAGCGCCGCGAACAGCAGCCAGCCCGCGGCCGCCGCGGCCACGGTGCCCACGCCGTGCAGCATGACGCCGCGCACGAGGCCGCGCTTGAGGCGGCCCAGGAGAGCGTCGAGTCGGGGAGAACGGAGCGCGTCGGACATCGGATCTTTCGGACTACCGCTGGAAGATCGGCAGGAAGCAGTAGGGGATCTCGAGGATGAGGCAACCGACCGCGGTGCTGAACGCCTCGCCCGGTCCCTCGTAGTTGCGCCAGGACCCGTCGGCCTGTTGACGGCGGATCAGGAATTCGCGCAGCTTCTCGAAGTAGTTCTGCCAGTCGCGGCCGCCGACCGTGTACATGGCCTGCACCCCGTAGTAGTGGCCGTACCAGAAGAAGTAGTGACCCCGGTCGCCCCAGCTGCGGTTGAAGTGGTCCACCTCACGGTTGAGGAAGTCGACCCCCGAGCGAATCAGGTCGTTCGAGTAGATCCCGAGGCCGTGCAGGGCGGTGACGCCGGCGGCCGTGAGCGGGAAAGTCGAGCGCGAGTGGTTGTCCTTCTGGTAGTGGAAGGTGCCCAGGTCGTTGCGGTACGCGGAGTAGGTGCGGTTGCGCGAGTCGGGCGTGACCGCGCTGTCCTTGACGTACTCGATGGCGCGGTCGATCGTCCCCTTGGGGACGCGGATGCCGATGTTGCGCGCCGCCCGCAGGGCGAGCACCTGGCAGACGACGATCGACATGTCCGACTCGCGTGCGAGCGGCACGTAGCGCCAGCCGCCCTCCTCGTTCTGGCACTTGACGATGAAGTCGACCGCGCGCTGCAGGTCGATGCGCACGTCCTCGCGGTGGGTGGTGCCGTAGATCTCTGCAAGGAACAGCGTCGCGAAGGCGTGGCTGTACATGCGCGTCCCGGCGAACGTGACGTACCCATCGTCCTGAACGCAGGAGAGCACGAAGTCGAGGGCCTTCTCGATCTCCGCCCCGTACTGACCGCGGCCGGGCAGGTTGCCACCCGCCAGGAAGGCCATGCCCGCGAGCGCCGTCACGCCGACGTGACCGCGCTCCTGGGCGGTGACGCGGTAGGTGCTGTTCAGCTTGAAGCCCACGTCGGAGGTCCAGCTGCCGTTGTCGTTCTGATTGTCCGAGAGCCACTTGAGGCCACGCGCGACCGACTGCTCCTGCTCCGGCGTGATGCGCACCAGCGGCGCATCGTCGGGGTCGAGGAACCGGTCCTGGCCCGCCGCTGCAGCGGTCAGGAGGGTGCCGAGGATCAGGAGGGTCTTCATCGCATCAACTCCATTTCCCGTGAGCGGCTCACGAGCAGCGAACCGCCGAAAGGCGACAGGGTGAACTCTCGGCCCGAGGTGTCCTCGAGCTCGATGGTGCCGAGGGTACGTCCGCTGGCCCGATCGAGCATCATCAGATGCCCACGTCTCTTGCGGGAGTGGGCCACCCGGCTCGGGAGGGGGAAGGCCAGGGCGATCGTCGTCTCCGACACCGCCGGCTCGGGCAGGTCGCTCGCCGGCGTGCGCTGGAACTCCTCGGGCAGGGCCACGCGCCAGCGTTCGCCGTAGCGCAGGTGAATCGCGCGCACGGTGAAGCGCGCCTCCTCGTCCCGGCGCGGCAGACACAAGGCGAACAGGTACGGCCCGTTCAGCCACGTGTGCTGGTAGGGCTTGACCCCGATGGACTCCGCGTCGTCCGGGAGCTCGGCGATCGGGCTGGTCGCCAGGGCGCCGAGCTGCGTGTGCAGCTCGAAGATCCCGATCGGGCGGCGGGGCGCATTGCGCTCGGCGACGGGCCACAGGTTCAGGAAGTGACGACCGTCGTAGCTGAGCACCTCGGACAGCTCGCGCGGTCCACCGGGCCCGCCGGTCAGCGGCACGCGCCAGGCCAGCTCACCCGTCGCGAGGTCGTGCGCGACGACGTGGTTGGTCTCCTCGTTCTGGCCGCGCAGGAAGTAGGGCAGGATGATCCGGCCGTGCTCGATCCAGGCTGCGTCGCGCGTGCGGTGGGGGATGAACGAGAGGTCGAAGCTCGCCAGCCCGCTGCCCGTGTACAGGTCGAAGATCTGCGCCGGGTTCGCGTTGCGAGGCAGCAGCACCAGGTAACCCTCGCCCAGCACGGGCCGCGGCGCGAAGCGCTCCTCGAGCAGCTCGATGTTCCACAGCCTGACCCCGGTCGCGGCATCGAGGCCCGCCAGGCGATAGACGCGCATGCCGCTCAGGAGGCCGAGGTCCTCACGCGCGACGACAACGCCGGCGCTCGCGGCCACCGCGACCAGGGAGCGCGACTCGCTGCGCCAGTCCCAGAGCTGCTCACCGGTGTCCCGGTCGAACGTCAGGACGCGTTCGAGCGTCGCCACGTGCACGCGGCCGGGCGAGGTGGTCACCGCGTCCGCAGGCTTGGCGGGCAGGGGCTCTCCGGTCAGGTTGGGCCCCCGCCGGGCGTCGAACGTCCAGAGCGGGGCATTGGACTCCTCGTCGTTCACGCCGTGACCGTAGGCGTACAGGCGCGCGCCGTCGCACATGAGTTGGACCACGCCCCGGCCCCCGGGGCCGGGGGGCACGCTGCCGACCGGCTCGAAGGGGGAGAGGGTGCTCACGCTCGCGACCAAACTCACCTGGGGCGTGAAGGTCGCGCTCGGCGCACCGTCGGGCTCCGGCGCCGTCCACAGACGCGCCAGGTCGGCGAGCTGCACGGAGGGCAGGCCCTGGAGCTGGGCGCTGTGGGTCGGGTGGTGCCGGGCCAACCGCTCGACCAGGCCCGCGCGCAGCTCGAGGTTGCCGCGGTCGCCGAACAGGCTGGCGAGCCGCACGAGGTGATCGAGCTCCCGCGGGCTGGCCTGCGCGGCGGTCCAGTCACTCGGCAAGCCCTCGAGCACGATCGCGGCGACCCGGTCGACCGCGCCCGAGGCGAGGGCGATCTCGATCTGCGCGTCGTTCGACGCCGCGGCGGCGCGGGAGTGGGGGTACAGCTCGGGCACGCGCTCGAGCAGCGCCAGGTCAGCGCCGGAGCGGGCGCGCTCGAGCAGGGCCTGGGCCTCCGCCTCGAAGGGGGCGTACGCGGCGGGGTAGCCGCCGGCGAGCTGCTCGCCGATGCGCCTCGCCGCCCATTCCCCAGCGCGGACTTCCCCCGGCAGGGCGATGGTGGAGTAGTGCGCGAGGATGGTGTGCAGGTCCGCCAACAGGTGACCCTCATCGCCGATCTTGCGCCGGCGGGAGTAGCCCTCTGCCCGCTCGACCAGGGCCCACAGGCCGACCGGAAGGAGCCGTTCCTCCGCCGCAGCGCTGGGCTCGGAGAGGCGCGTGACGACCGGCATGATCGGACCCTTCCAGGCCGTGCTGTCCCCACCCTCGGGGTAGGCGTCGAAGGCGACCACGTTGCGCGTGAAGCCGCGCTCGAGCTCGCCCATCGTCTCCAGCCAGCCGGTGAAGTCGCGATCCCGCTGGATCGCCTGCACTTCGAGCAGGGTGTCGCGCTCGTCGTCGGGGCTCGGGGCCAGGTCCCGGGCCTTGCGCAGCCTGCGCAGGGCCTCGGTCGGGTCCGCGGCCAGCCGCAGGTTGCGTCCCTCGGCCCGCAGGATGCGGTGCAGGGTGGCGCGCAGGTCGGGGTGGCGGTCCTGGTGTCCCTCGACGACGCGACGCGCGTCCTCGAGGTGGTTGCGCGCGCGTCGGTAGTCGCCCGCCGCGATGCGACTCAGCCCGCGCTTGTAGAGCAGCAGGGACACGTTGCCGATCGCCCGTGGGTCGGTCGGCGCCTTGGCCAGCTCGCTCCGGGCGCGGCGCACCATCGCGTCCCATTCGAAGTAGCCGTTCAGGCCGTAGCCCGAGAGGGTGAAGAGCGTGCCCTCGGACAGGAGCAGGTTGCCGGGGTTGCTGCTCCAGGTCAGCCCCTCGACCTGCTTGCCGCTGCGGCGATCGAGTACGGCGAGCCGGTCCATGTGGGGGACGTAGATGCGGTCGTCACCGACCACCGGACGCAGCCCGCCGTTGGTGATGTACTCGCTGGGCTCCGCCGGGTAGGCCCAGGCCCGCCGGCGCGGGGGTTCGCTGGCCAGCCCGCCCGGAGCCTCGAGGGCTACGACGCGGCGTCCGCCGAGGTAGACGCGGCGCTCGTCCGCGCCGAGGAGCGCGTCGACCGAGCCCAGGCGCGTCGTGCCCATGGCGAGCTTGACCACCTCATCGTGGTCCATGGTCCACAGCACCGTGCCCGTATCGAGGTCGATCGCGAGCATCTCGTCGGAGTCGAACGGCGCGGCGATCACGGTCGAGCCGACCACCACGGGCGGGGCCGTGCGCCAGAGGCTGCGCAGGTTGCCGGGGCTGTAGTAGCTGCCCGCGCTGAACAGGATCTGGTCGTAGATGGCGTGCCAGATCACCTCGCCCGTGAACAGGTCCAGGCACGCGACCGTGCCGAGCTGGGTCTGCATCAGCAGCCGATCACCCTCGACGACCACGGGCGGCGCCGCGAACTCGGCCACCAGACGACCGAACATGTTGAGCGGCCGCTGCCCCGTGAGGACGGGTGTGCTCCAGGCCAGCTCACCCGTGTGCAGGTCGTAGCAGGCGACGAAGAGCTCGATGCGCCCGCGCAGGCGGGCGGCGGGCACGAGCACGCGCGTGCCAGAGATCACCGGCGAGCCGACCACGGTGGTGCGCTCCGGGAACTGGCCGGACTCGCCGTCCCAGTCCTCGGGGGGGCTCGTGTCCCAGAGCAGCTCGCCCGTGGTCGCGTCGAAGGCGAACAGCCGGCGCTCCGGGATGATGTGGATGATCTGGAGCTCGCCGTAGTCGTCCTCGTCCTCGAAGGCGAAGGGCACCTGCAGGGCCGTGACGACCATGCCGCGGTCGACCGCCGGCCGGATCATCGAGTCGTCGTACGCGATGGCCTCGGCGAAGCCGTCGATCCGGATCGAGCCGATGTCGAGCCAGCCGAGCAGGTTGGGGGCGGAGCGCCACACCAGCTCACCGGTGTAGGCGCCGATCGCGAAGACTGCCCGGGAGGTCGACACGAAGACGGTGTCGTCCGCGCGGGCCGGGAAGAGGGAGTGGCGACCGATCGTCTTGGCGAAGGGGTTCTCCGCGCCGTCCGGCAACTCGAAGCGGCGGGGCCAGGTGTCCGGGTCGCGGCCGAGGTGTCCGAGGCTGCCCCCGCTCTCGAAGGCGCTGCCGCCCCGGCCCTCCGAGGCCAGCGCCACGAGCTCCCCCCCGCCTTCGAGCTCCGTGAGGGCGATCTGGATGCGCGGACCGAGGGCCGCCACCAGGGCCGGGTCAGCCTGGGCGCCCAGGGCATCCGCGGCGGCCTTCCAGTCGCGGCCGCTGGTCGGGTCGAGCTCGAGTTCGAGGGCGGCCTCTAGGCCGCGCGCCCACGCGGCCAGGCCGACGGAGACCTCACCGCGCTCGAGTTCCAGATCCCCGAGGGCCCACCAGGCGCGGGTCGCCTCGCGGGTCAGGGGAAAACGTCGCGCGACCCGCGCCAGCGCGGAGCGATCGCCCGCGGCCAGGGCGGCCTGGAGGGCGCGCGCCGCCTGAGCGCCGTGCCGATCCTGATAGAGTTCACGTGCCTCGGGAGGCAGGCTGGTCAGCACGTGCGTGGCCCACTCCGAGGCGCCGCCGAAGACCGGGTGCTGACTGGTGATCCGGCCGCCGCGCACCTTGGGGCGGGTGGCGGGCAGGACCTGGCCACGGTGCTCTTCGAGGAGACCTTGGAGGTCGACCAGCGCCTCGCTCCAGCGCTGGTCGTCGAGGTGATCGCGCGCGCTCTGCACCCGGTCGCGCACCGCGGGGCTGTCGTAGACCTGGAAGGCCCGCGGGGTGTCGTCCGCCTCGTCCTGCGCGGGCGACGTCAGGCCGAACAACGGCGCGGACACCAGCGCCGGGGCGAGCAGCAGGGCCAAGCTGTCGAGTCGCGTTCGGGTCATGGTGCACGTTTCAGCGGACCCCCGCCCCCGTCCCTGGCTGGGACGGGCGTCGGGTGCCCTTGGGTTCCATCGGAGCTTTGCAGGCCGGGCCTGCGCCCTGCCTGGGTCCGTGGGGACGGATCGGTTCTCTTACCTCTCCTGGGATGGGTGGAGGTCGCTTGCACCCCCACGGCCGGCCGCGGGGGATGATCGGTTGTCAGACGAGCTCGTGCCGCTTGCGCAGGATCCACTCGACCGAGAGCAGGCCCAGGGCGAGCAGCAGGGTGCTGAGCTGGTCCCAGGCGTCCTCGAGCTGGGAGGAGATCGGCTCGCGCAGCTCCTCGTCGCCGGGGAACTCGGGCAGCAGCCTGGTGACCTCGGTGACGCGGGCGTGGGTGCCCTGGGTCAGCTGCGAGATGGCCTTGAGGGTGGCCGGGTCGGGGGAGGGGTCCGCGTTCTCGCGAGACGGCAGGACGACCTCGACCTCGGTGGTGGCCAGGCGCTCTCCGTCCTTCTCGATCCACGCGCGATAGAGGCCCGGGCGCTCGGCCTGGAAGGTGCCGCGGAAGATCCCGGGGCGTCCGTCGATGCCGCCGAGCGACAGCTCTTCCGGGGGGCCGTCCGGGCCCTGCAGGTAGATCGACTGATCCTCCTGGTCGCTGGGCCGGTAGTCCTCGTCGAGGACGCGGGCCTCGAGGGTGACCCGCTCGTCGAGCCCGTAGCTGGTGCGCAGGGGCTCGAGGCCGAAGCGGCGATCGCCGCCCTTGAGTCGACCGAGGGCCAACCAGCGGATCGCGTTGCGCCAGAAGCGCTCGTGGTAGCGGTGGACGTAGCGATAGCGCCAGCGCCAGGTCATGTCGTCGGTCGCCAGAAACATCGTCCGGCCCGAGGGGTAGTAGCCGACCACCAGGAGCGGATCGCGTTGATCGTCGCCGGCGAGGCTGCGCTCGCTGTGACGCAGGAGGACCTGCGCGCCCGGCTTGGCCTTCACGACCGGGTAGTACCAGTAATAGCCGCGCAGACCGCTGTCGTCCTCCCACAGCTCCCGGTTGAGCTCGTCGTTCGGATGCAGACGCACGATCTCGTGCGGGTTGGCCGGATGCTCGAGCAGCGGACGGCGCTCGATCTCGGTGGTCTGGTCGAAGCCGAGGCTGCCGGTGGGATCGAGCTCGACCGGCAGGAGCTTTGCGAACTCCGTGCCGGCCAGGGCGCGCGGGTTCTCGTACTCGCCGGCCAGCACGGCCAGGCCGCCGCCGCGCTCGACGAACTCGACGAGGGCTTGCACGAAGCGCTCGCCCTCGGCCGGATCCGGGGAGACGGCGTAGGGGTTCACGTCCCCGAGGACGACCACGTCGTAGTTGTCGAGCAGCTCGCGGCGCTCGGTGGGCACGCGCTCGAGCCGGTCGATGCCGTCGGTGGCCTCCTGGGGGAAGTCGCTCGTGGCCGACATCAAATAGACCTGCACCACGATGCGTTCGTCCGCGCGCAGGAGCAGGTCCTTGAGGAAGCGGTACTCCCAGCGCGGGTAACCATCGACGTAGAGCACGCGCACCCGCTCGCGGGTCACGTGCACGCTCAGCTCGAGGCTGTTGTCGTCGGTCATGCGCTCGTCAGGCAGGGGCGCGACGCTGACCCGGAAGCGGCGCTCGGACGCCTCGAGCCCGGTCGACTCGCCAGGGGCGACGAGCACGACGCGGTCGCCCACGTCCGAGACGTCGGCGGTCTCCGTCGAGATGATCCGCGGCTCGTCCCGGCTGCCGGGCGGCGGCAGCTCCTCGAGCACGACCGAGACCTGGCGTTGGTCCGTCACGCCGCGAGCGTGGATGCGCACGGCGACCGAGATCTGGTCACCCTCGAGGACGCTGGGCGGCGCCTCGACCAACTCGACCACCAGGTTGCGCTCCTCGCGCGTGTCGCCGACGACCAGGGTGTGGATCGGGATGCCGGCGGCCCGCGCGGTGGCGGCGACCTCGAGGACGTCCTGACCGCCGGTCGAGCGGCCGTCGGTGAGCACCACGACGTCAGTCAGGTGGCCCGGGCCCTTGCTGTTCAGCGCGGCGGCCAACGCGTCGCCCAGGTGCGTCCCATGACCGCGGCCTTCGGCCTGGTCGGGATCGGGCAGGGCGCTCAGGCGCTCATCGAAGCGCATGCGGTGCACCTCGTAGTCCTTGCCGGCCAGGTGGGAGCTGAGGTCTCTCAGGGCGGCCTTCGCCAGCTCCAAGCGCGTGGTCTCCTCGGCGATCTTGCCGCCGAGGCGCCGCACGGCGGCGCGTTGGGACTCATCGCCTGTGTAGGCGTCGCGGCGGCGCATGCTGGCTGAGTCATCCAGCAGCACGATCACCTCGGCGGGCACGATGTTCTCCTGTTGCTTCACACGCACAGGCCGCATCAGGACGATCGCGAGCAGGAGCAGCGACAGGAAGCGCAGGCTGATCATCGTCCAGCGCGACCAGCCCTTCAGGTCTTCGCGCCAGTAGCCGAGGGCTGCGATCAGCGCGGCGCCCGGTACCACGACGAGGGCGATCACCCACAGCGCGGGCACGTCGAGCAGGCGCCAGGTCTCGCGGGTCGCCTCGCCAGCGCTGGCGGGGCCTTGCAGGAGGAACAAGGACATCAACCGATCCTCCGTCGTTGTCCGAGCCAGGCGCTCCAGAGGGACTCGCCGATCAGGCAGGCCAGGCAGAGGGTGGCGAGCAAGCGCCAGATCTCTCCGCGCGTATTGCCCTCGCTGCTGATCGAGCTGTTGTCGTCCGATCGCGCGAGCAGCTGCAGGGCCGGGTGCAGTCCCTCGAGCTCGAGGGTGCTGAGTCGGGTCAGGTCGCCCTCGCCGGGATCGAGCTGCACCGCGAAGGGTTCGCTGCGGCCGGCGTCGAGCCCGACGATGTAGAGGCCGGCGCGCTCGGTGCGCTCGCCGGGGATCTGCGGAAGGCGCCAGCGGCCGTCGCTCAGCTCTTCGGGCGTGCCCTCGAGCGCCCGACGGTCCCCGTCCGGCAGCACCAGCTCGGTGAGCCGCGGATAGGTGTCGACCACGAGGCTGAGCGGCGCCCCCGGGGACAGCACCCGCGGCGGCTCGCGCCGCGTGCCCGCGTAGCGCAGCCACTCGTGTGTGAGGGGGATGAGCGTGCGCGGTGAGTCCTCCATGTCGCTCCAGGAGGGGTGGAAGGAGCTCGTGTAGAGGAAGACGCGGCCCTGGTCGAAGGGGCGCTCGATGAGCAAGGGACTGCGACCGTCGTCGTCGAGGCTGGCCAGGACGCGGGCGTCGTCGAGGGGGCGCACCTGCACGAACTCGTAGATCGGGATCTCCTGCAGGAACGGCCGCCAGGTCTCATCCGCGAAGAACGAGAGGGCGGGGTGAGCCTCTTCGAACGCGGCCACCCGGTAGTAGCTGTCCCGGCGCGCGACCGAGAAGCGGCGCACGAGCTCGGCGGGCAGGAGGCCTGAGCCATCCGGCCGGTACAGGGCGCGGTTCGTGACGGTCAGGTCCGCGACCCGCGGGCCCATCGCGATCACGAGGGAGGCGCCGGAGGCGACCCGCGCCTCGAGGCGTTGCACGGCGGCCTCCGTGACGACCGACAGGCCGGCGAGGACGATCACCTCGTAGCTGCGCAGGTGGAGCTCCGGGTCGGTCAACCGGTCGACCGTGATCTCTGCGGCGTCGAACGGGCGGACCTCAGCTCCCAGGCCGTCGCCGGACAGGGGCTCGAGCGCCAGCATCAGGTAGCCGACCTCGTCGTCCTCGAAGTCATCCGAGGGGGAGCCGTTGACGACGAGCACCCGGATGGGCGGCGGGGCGATCAAGACGGTCGCGCGCCTGTCGTCGGCCA
>JAQBVH010000071.1 GCA_027623615.1 Planctomycetota bacterium
GTCTTGCCCTTGCCCAGGTCCTGCTCGAGGTCCTTCAGCAAGCGGTCGAGGTCCACCGGCGCCGCGCCCTTCTTGCTCCCGCGCACCGGCTCGCCGTCCTTGATCTCCTCGTCGACGACCGTCTTGCCGTTGATGACGACGACCCGCTTCGAGTGGCTGCTGCTCGATGAGGACGAGCTCGTCTTGCCCTTGCCCAGGTCCTGCTCGAGGTCCTTCAGCAAGCGGTCGAGGTCCACCGGCGCCGCGCCCCGCTGGCTCCCGCGCACGGGCTTGCCGTCCCTGGTCTCCTCGTCGACGACCGTCTTGCCGTTGACCACGACGACGCGCTTGGTGTGGCTGCTCGAGGAGGAGTCGGACCTGGCCTGGCTGTCCTGGGCCGCGGCCGGGGTCAGGAGGACGAGGGAGACGAGGAGGAGGTTCTTCATGGGCGTCATGTGGATGCGAGGTCGCCGGGGACCAGGGGAACGGCCACCCGGCGCGTTTGCTCCCCGGATTCGGGGAATTGCCTCACTCGGCCTTCCAGACCACCTTCGCGGGCGGAATCACGCTGATCTTGTCCTCGCTCGGGAAGCCCTTGGGGACGGGCAGGGTCACCGCACCGGTGGCGGCCCACTCGGTGCCGCGGGCGACGATCGTCTGGAACCCGACGCAGTGCACGGGCACGTCGCTGCCGACGTGTCCCAGCGGTGTGTGAAACACGCGGCCCTCGCCGTAGGCGATCGTCATGATCACGGGCTCGTGGCGCTTCGAGCGAGGAGCATAGGCCGAGGCGAGCACGGTCACGTTCTCGCAGGGGCCGCGCAGGGAGTCGTAGAGCTCGTCGGTGGAGTGCATCCAGCGGTCGGGCACGCCCTCGAGGATCGGGTGCGGCACGCCCGCGCTCTCGACCACGAACTCGAGTTGACGCCCGTGGCTGCCGCTGACTTCGGTCGGCGCAGGGTCGGTCGTCCACTTGCCATCGACGCGTCTGAGGTGCGAGCCGTGTTGTGGCGTGCGTCCGCCCCAGCCGCCGACGGCGATCATCTTGTTGTATTCGAGCCAGTCCCCCGACGAGTTGTTGGCCGCGTGCACGATGACGAGCCCGCCGCCGCCGGAGACGTAATCGACCAGGTCCTGCTTGGTCTTCTCCGACCAGAGGCACTGGCCACCGTCGTTGTAGTTGGAGAACACGACGTCGTACTTGGCGAACTCGGGGTTCCAGTCGGCCCACTCCTCCTGCGCATCGCGACCCGCGGGCGAGGTCGCGACGTCGACCGTGAAGCGCCCGCAGGCCTCGAGGGTGGCCTTGGTCGCGACGGTGGTCTTGCGCCAGTCGTGGTTGTTCTGCCCATCGAGCATCAAGACCCTGAGCTTGGCGGGCGGGGCCTCGGGGGTCTTCTCGGTGTCCTGGGACGAGCACGCGCCGAAGGGCAGGGCAGCGAGGGAGAGACAGGCAATGAGCTTGAGCATGAGCGCAACCCTAACTCGGCCCACGGGAGACGCCCAGTTCCTGCCGCGCCTCCCCAGCTTCCCGACACGCCTGGCATCGCGGAGGGCCGTTCCGAGGGATCGGGCGATGCTGCGGGCGGCCGGCTGCGTACTGTAGATCTCACCGGAGGTTCCATGACTCGCAAGCAGAGTGATCACATCCGGGCCGCCAACGAGGAGCTCCTGGTCCGGGGCAACGATGCCGCGGCCACGGACTACTTCGCGGAGGATTACGTCGTGCACCTCACCGGCCAGGATCGTGTGGGGCTCGAGCTGGTCGCGGGGTTCGTGCGGAGCGTCCGCAGGTCGTTCCCCGACCTGACCGTGGAGGTCGAGATCCTCGTTGGCTTCAAGGACCGGGTGTCGTGGCAGCGCACCCTGCGCGGGACGCACAAGGCACCCTTTCAGGGCTTCCCCGCCACCGGACGCAAGATGGTCTGGCGCGACATGCTGGTCAGTCGCTTCGAGGACGGTGTGATCGCTGAGGAGTGGGCGAGTTCGGACCTGGCGGAGCAGCTGCTGCGCGCCCGTGCCTAGTCACAACTGCTACGCTTGCGCGCTTGAACACGAAAGAGGTGATGGCCCGGCTCGAGAAGCTGGGTGACGAGAAGCGGCGCGCGTTCAACGCCAAGCGAGGCGCGGGCGACAACCAGTTCGGCGTCAAGACTGGCGACATTCGCAAGCTGGCGAAGGAGATCAAGGTCGACCACGAGCTGGGCCTCTCCCTCTGGGAAACTGGCAACGTGGACGCGCAGATGCTCGCGATCCTGCTCGTGCGCCCCAAGGACCTGGACGTCAAGCAGCTCGCCAGGATGACGAAGGAGGGCACCTGCGAGTGGGTCGCGGACTGGCTGAACTCCTACGTGATCAAGGAGCATCCCGACACCGAATCGGTGCGCGAGAAGTGGATGTCCGCGAGGGATGCGATGACGAAGCGCGCCGGCTGGAGCTTGACCGCGGGACGGGTCGCGAGGAAGCCGGACGGGCTCGACCTCGACGCCCTGCTCGACCGGATCGAGAAGGAGATGCCCCAGGCAGCGCCCCAGGCCCAGTGGACGATGAACACATGCCTGGCCAACATCGGCATCCACCACAAGAAGCACCGCAAGCGCGCCCTCGCCATCGGCGATTCCCTGGGCATCTACCGCGACTACCCGGTGTCCAAGGGCTGCACGTCGCCCTTCGCCCCGACCTGGATCAACGAGATGGTGAGCCGCCAGTAGGCACAGTTGCTACCCTGCACCCACGGAGGCGTGGCAGAGCGGCTGAATGCACCGGTTTTGAAAACCGACGTGTCGCAAGGCACCGGGGGTTCGAATCCCTCCGCCTCCGCCAGGTCTGACCCCGGGATCCTCCGCCAGGTCTGACCCCGGGGTCGACGTCGGACGATCACGCGCGAACACGATCCTGTGGCTCGGCCCGTACGCCGCTCACTGCACCACTGCGGGCGGCCTCGCACCCGGGTACGCGGTCTGACCTGGGGGTGAACCGCGCAGGCTCACAGTGAGACAGTGAGACGGCCAGGCAGCGGGGTTGCTGCTAGGCTCGGGCAGGTGGTCGAAGCGACTCCTGATTGTCGGGCAGCACTGGGACTGCTTTTGCTGCTCGCCGTCGGGCGCGGGGGCGAGCAGGAGGCGTCGCCCGTCGCGGACGAGACGCGCGGCGAGCTGCCGGAGCTCGCGGAGGTGGCCAGCGACGAGGTGCCGGCCGAGGGTCGCTATTACCCCGTCCCCCGTCGGGTCCTGGACGCGAACGAGCGCCGAGCGGCGGCGCTCGAGTCGATCGGGTATGCCGCGGGCGCGATGAGGCTGAGGACTCCTCGGGCGTCCTGGTTCACGACGCCGCGCGCTGCCAGCCCGGGGCGCGGATGTTCGTCTCCGGTCACGCGCCGACGGCGACCCTGATCTCGGCCAACGGTTCGGTGCTGCACGAATGGACCTACGCCGCAGCGGACGCCTTCGGCGAGGAGGCGGTGGCGGGCAATCCGCGCGCGGCCTACTGGCGCCGGGCGCTGCCCTTCGCTGACGGGGGCGTGCTGGCGATGTACACCAACGTGGGCCTCGTGCGCCTGGCCCCAGCGGCGCAAGGACGCCGCCCGTTACAGCGAGCTCGAGGTGCTGCGCAAGCTCCGAGCCCTGCGGC
This sequence comes from Planctomycetota bacterium, assembly GCA_027623615.1. Lineage (GTDB taxonomy): Bacteria > Planctomycetota > UBA1135 > UBA1135 > JALWOP01. Next base: position 3,610 of record JAQBVH010000071.1, read on the forward strand.
CCGACTACGCATTGGTGGCCATCCCGAACGCTTCGCGCTCCGGGGCCGACGAGACCCGCGACGCCGTGCTCACCTGGGGCGGCGAGCGGGTGGCGGTCATCCGCGTCTACCAGTCGGCGGACATGGACGGAACCACGGGGGGGGCGGACCAACTAGGCGACGAGGCCCTGCGCGTGGCGCTCCTCGCGGACGGCTTCGGTCCGACGATCGAGATCTACGCCATGCCGCCCCGGCCGGCTCGGTGAGCTACAGCCTCGCTGGAGGCATGGGTTCGGCCGCTCGAACGGGCAGGTGCGGCGCTACAGGCGCGGCCCCGAGCGAACCGAGGAGGTGCGGGCGCAGGGGAACCGGACACCCGGCCCCTGAGCACCGACCGGCAGCGAGCCCCGCTCCCGCCGCTTCACGGGGACGGCGTGGCGGCGTCGGGCGCGAGGCGGCCCGCGACGCGGCGTTCGAGGACCGACCGCAACTCGCTGCGCCCGGGCTCCTCCTCGTCGACAAGGAGCTCGATCGAGTCTCCCTCGCTGAGGCCACGTGCAAGCTTGTGGGGGATCTGGAACGCGCAAACGTGGCGCCGCCCCTCGGGCCACTCGAACGCCACGGCCAGGCTGGAGCTCATGCGCCGGTCGGTCAGGCCCTCGACCCGGCCAAGGACCAGGGGCGCTGTCCGCAGCAGCCGCAGGGGGTGCCGTTGCCAGAAGTGCACGGCCAGCCCGACGCCTGCAGCGAAAAGGGAGATGGCTGCGCCGATCCAGGTGCTGACGCGCGCGGTGGACGCGGCCATGTCCGCGGTGACCTTCCCCACCCGAGCCTTCTCGGGCGCGCTGGGCAGGTACGTGACCGTCAGCGGATCGCCGGGAATCGGACGCTCACGGCCGCCGATGATCGTCCGGGTCAAGTGGTGGGTCTCACCTGCGGCCTCCAACTCGAGGCGCACCTCCCAGCGGTTGGGACCCCGGGAGCGGCGGCGCACCGCCGAGCCGCGGACAGTGGCCTCCGCGACGATCCCCTCACTCGACATCCGTCGCAGGGTCTCGGCATGCGCCTGCCCATAGAAGTGCATGCCGGGCAGAGATAGGAGCCCTAGGAGCCAGAAGAAGATCCTCGGCAGGCGGTCCTGCCAGCCGAAGCGCACTTGGCGTTGAACCGATGCGGTCATGGGTCCCGAGTGTACCTGCCGGTCGCGCGGTCTCAGACGCGCTGCATCCAGAAGCTCCCGCCTCGGTACACCTGCCCGAACGTCGCCGCGACCTCATCGGGCAAGAACTCGCTCGCGTAGTAGCAGCCGAGGAGCACCTCTAATCCGCTCGAGAAGGTGAGCAACGCCTGCAGGAGGTACTGCTCGTTCCACGAGCGCTGCTCCTCGAGCACCCACTTCTTCGGGTACTCGGCCGGGAGGAAGATGTCGTGGACGTGCACGATGACTCCCGCACTGAGGCGCGGGAGCACGTCCAGGTAGAGGGTGTTGACGTCGCTGCCGGTCTACGACACGTGCGACGAGTCGATGAAGAGGATGTCCCCGGCAGCGAGCGAGGTGAACACGCCCGGGTCCACCTCCTGCGCGCGCTCCTTGATCAGGCGCGTGATTCCCACGGGGAGCGGCTCGAGATACTTGGGGGGATAGGGCTCGACGCAGGTGATCTCGCACTTGCCGTCCAGGTAGCGCTGGTTCACGTAGCCGGACAGGAGCGAGGTGTGGCCGCTCCCGACCTCGACCACCCGGCGCGGGCGCCGCAGCCGCAGCAACGAGTACAGCATGCGCGCGTCCAGTCCCCCGAACATGCCGTTGGGCTCGGCAAACGTTGGGCGGCCGTCCAGCTCGGGGAACTGTCCACCCTATGGGTACTCGGCCCCGATCTCACGCAACTCCTGGAGCAGGGCGCGCTGGCCGGCTGCGTTGAAGTCCACGCCGGGAAGCTCGGGTGAGGGACTCTCCCACAGGACCTTGCGGCGCTTGGCGAGGTCCTTCGCGTCGATGACCGGGGAGTAGAAGTGTCCGTCGGGGAAAGCGGCCATGGTGGGATTGTACGCAGACCTCCCTGTTCGGTCCCCCGTCACGCCGCACGAGATGTCCTGCCCACGGCCGACCTACTCCGATGGATCAGCGTCCAGCACGAGGCGATCGAAGCTCCCGTGGAGCAGGAGCGGCTTCGACGGCCAGCCGAGGGGCTTCCCCGTCTGCGCGTCCTCGCAGCGGGCCAGCTCGATGTCGAAGTTGCCGCTGAGTTCACCGGACTCCGACGCGGTCGTGCGCAGCGTGCCGACGGCGGAATCGTCGGGCCTGCAGCGCACCCTGGTGAGGCGCTCCTGGAACACGATCTCGAAGACCACCTGCGTCTCGGGGCTCACGCGACCATTCACGTCGACGACCAGCACGAGCTCTGCGCCAGCGCGGGGGGCTCGTCATCGGCGTGACTTTCGTGAAGACGGGCGTCGAGCACGTGAATCCGCCGGACGACATGCGCATCGGGCGCGATGCACACGTGCTCTATCTGGCGCCGGAGCGGCTGCTCGAGACACCTTGACGCGTCCGCGGGCCCTCCGCGCACCACAGATCCGCAAGACCCTGCCAGGGCGTCGCTCCCCTCAGTGAGGAGCATGCGTTGCTGCACGACTTCCAGCAGCGTTGCAGAGCAGTCCGGCAGCGACCCTCGAATTCTCCCAGAGTGGGAGGCTAGATTGGTGGCATGAACCAGACGTGTGGCTTCTGTGGTGCGGCGCGCGAAGCAGTGACGGTTCTGATCGCGGCGGAGCGCACGGCCGTGTGCGCTGCGTGCGTGGCGCGGTTGGTCGAGGTCGTCCAGGTCGTCGGCGGAGACGACCCGGGGACCAGCAGCGAGCCGTTCGGGGTGTGCGTCTTCTGCGGTGGAACCGAGGGCCCGCGCATCGTCGGCAGCGAGCGCATCGAGGGGCACCCGGACCCGGTCATCTGCCACGGCTGCGTCGCGACGGCTGCCCAGGCGCTCGGCGGTCAGACCTGAGCGGGGCTGCCTACGACGGCGGCTTCCACTTCGACCGGGAGACCACGACCCGGCCCGCGCGCTCCTTCGGGAGGAACGCGAGGAACCGGTCGCGTTGCGACTGCGCAGGCCGGCAGCGAGGTAGAGGTGCGGCGCGTCGTGGCCGAGCACGGCCTCGCGCACGGCCTCCTCGGCGGCGGACCAGCCGCGGACCACGAGGATCGCGCAGTCCGAACTCAGCGCGGCGAAGGCACCCGCGAACTGGGGGTCGACGGGGAAGTACGCGCAGCTGGTCTCGGCCACCGCCTTGGTCACGCCGTAGAGTGAGCCCGCGACGGGGAGGCGCTCCACGTGGACGGGGTGATCCGCGACCTCGAAACGCGAGCCGTCGAGGGGCACGGACGCGCGGCCCTTGGCGAGAGAGGGGCGAACTCGAGGACCAGCCCGAGCAGCAGTGAGCAGCCCACCTCGGTTCTGAAACCGCTTGTCCTCTCGGCCGAGGAGCTGGGCCGGATGGCGCGCCGCCAAACCGAGTCCGCGGCGTCGCGGATTCGCGATCACGCGGCCAGGCCGGCTTCGCATAACCTCTGGCCCCCATGGAACTCCACGGCTGGATCGCCCTCGGCACTCTCATCGTCGCCGCCTTCTTCTTCCTGACGCGCCTGGTCGCGTTGGAGATCGTGGCGCTCGCGATCCCTCTCGTGCTCTTCGTCACCGGGACGGTCCCCGACGCCGCGACCGCGCTGGTGGGCTTCGGGAACCATGCGGTCATCGCGCTGGCCGCTATCTTCGTCCTGGGAGGGGGGCTCAAGGAGTGCGGGGTGGCCGAGCTCATGGCGCGCGGCGTGGGCCGTGTCGGCGGGACGAGTGAGCGCCGCTTCGTCGTCGTCGTCTGCGTTTTCGGCGCGCTGCTGTCGGCGTTCACGAGCAACACGGCGACGGTAGCGGTGATGCTGCCGGCCATCGTCGCGCTCTCGCGCCGGGCCGGGCTCGCGCCCTCGAGGCTCCTGATGCCCCTCGGCTTTGCGTCGATCCTGGGCGGGAACCTCACGCTGATCGGGACGGCGCCCAACCTCCTGGTCTCGGACTACCTGCGCGAGACCGAGGGTCACGGCTTCGGCATGTTCGACTTCGCCCTCGTCGGCCTGCCCATCGTGGCCGCCGGGATCCTGTACCTGGTGGTCGTGGGGCGTCGCCTGCTGCCGACGCGCCTGCGCGAGGACCGCTTCCGCGACGCCGACCTGCCCGAGTCCCTCGCCAAGGACTACAACCTCGACGCACTCCTGACCCGCGTGCGCGTGGGCCCCGACTCGCCGCTGGTAGGGAAAACGCTCGGCGAGACCGGCCTCGGACGCCGCTATGGTCTCAGCGTCCTGCTGGTGGTCCGCAGCGGCCCGCTCGGGGCGCGTTACCGTCGGCCCGGGCAACAGCTCAGGTTGGAGCGCGGCGACGAACTCTATCTGCAGGGTCCCCGGGCGGCCGTGCAGCGCATGTGCGAGGGGGAGCAGGTCAGCCTGGGCAGCGTGGATGACCAGCACCTGGAGCGCGTGCTCGACAACGGCGTCAGCCTGGCCGAGGTCGTCGTCAGCCCGCGCTCCGCCGCCGTCGGGCGGACGATCGTTGACCTGGAGCTGCGCGGCAAGCATGGCGTCAATGTCCTCGCACTCTGGCGCCGTGGTGAAGCCGTGCAGGAGGACCTGGCACAAACGGCGCTCCAAGATGGGGACACGCTGCTGGTCGGCGGCCAGGCCGCGCGCATCCGGGGCCTGGAGGGAGACTTCGTCCTGATCACGGGCCTGGGAGAGGCGCGCGACCTGCGCAGGGCGCCGCTCGCCTTCGCGCTCCTGCTCCTGGCCGTCCTCCCGCCGCTCCTCGGCCTCGCGCCGCTCGCGGTCAGCGCACTCGGCGCCGCCGTGCTCATGCTCGCCACGGGCTGCGTCAGCCCGGCCAGCATCGCCAGCGCGGTCGAGTGGAAGGTGCTTGCGCTGGTGATCGGCACGCTCCCGCTGGGCCATGCCCTCGAGGCGCACGCGGTCGCCGCCCGCGCTGCGAGCATCCTGACCGACGTCGCCGCGAGCGCCGGCGCCCCGGCTGTGCTAGGGCTCCTGTTCGTTCTGGCGGCCGGCATCAGCGTCACGAGCAGCAACGCCGCCGCCGCGGTCATCCTCGCTCCGGTCGCCGCCGAGGCCGCCCGCCTGTCGGGGTTCGGAACGCGGGAAGCGCTGCTCGCCGTCGCCTATGGCTGCTCCTGCGCCTTCCTGGTTCCCTTCGCGCACCCGTGCAACCTGATGGTGATGGGCCCCGGCGCCTACCGGACCGCGGACTTCCTGCGCGTCGGCGGCGGGCTCACGCTGGTCGTCGTGGTCGTCGCGGTCACGGGGCTCGCGCTGCTCTAGCCGACCTCCTGGTCGACCGACTCAAGGTCGCAACGGATCAAGGATCATCACCCGGGCGGAGGACGTATCCTGCTCCCATGCCCCTGCGCGTCGCCTCCGCCCAGTTCCCCGTCAGCGCCGACCTTGCCCAGAACGCGGACCACGTGCGCACCCAGATCGCCGAGGCGGCGGCCGGGGGCGCGCGCCTGATCGCCTTCCCCGAGACGGCGTTGTCCGGGTACACGCCCACGGAGTTCCCCTCGCTCGCGACGTTCGACTGGGACGCCCTCACTGGCCACACGGCATCGGTCGCGGACATGGCGCGGACCCATGCCATCTGGGTGCTGGTCGGCTCGATCGTCGCCTCGGAGGACTCGACCCGGCCCTTCAACACGGTCCTCGTCTTCGACCCCGAGGGCACGCTCCACGGCCGCTACGACAAGCGCCTGCTCGCCCAGAGCGAGCTGCGCCACTTCACCCCGGGCGACGCGCCGCTGGTGTTCGAGGTCGACGGGTTCCGCTGCGGCGTCGCGATCTGCCACGAGTGGCGCTACCCCGAGATCTACCGCGAGTACGCGCGCCTCGGCGCGGACCTGGTCGTGCACTCCTGGTACGACGGCGCCTACGACGACGCGTCCTGGAAGAGCGAGGGCGAGGACCTGGCCGACGTGATCCCGACCACCACGCGCGGCCACGCGGTCTGCAACCACCTGTGGATCGTCGGCAGCAACACTGCCCGCCCCCACAGCTGCTTCGCCCCGTTCATCGTGCGTCCTGACGGCGTGCTGCACGCCCGCGGCACCCGCGAGGCGACCGAGGTCGTGGTCGCCGACCTCACCAACCGCGACTCCTTCGCCGACCCTTCCGGCCACCACCGCCCACGTCTGGTGAGCGACGCGCGCCTGCGCTGACGGCGCAGGGTCGGTACAGGCACCCGACGCCACAGGGCGACCGCCGGGGCTGGCGCAA
>JAQBVH010000072.1 GCA_027623615.1 Planctomycetota bacterium
GAACGCCGCCGCCTGGTGCGGGTTCTCGCCGTAGCGCAGGTCGAGCTCCTTCGTGCCGGCCAGCGAGAAGGTCGAGGGGAAGCCCGATTCGCCCTCGTGCGTGGCGCCGTCCTGCTGGTGCAGCCAGGTGCTGATCGCGGAGTCGTAGCGGGCGGTCAGGCCGAAGGCCTTGAAGGCCAGCTCGCCGCGCAGCTCGTCGGAGAGGCTGACCTCACGCTTCTCGAGCTCGTCGAGCACACGCCCGTAGTCGGCCGGATCGGTGACGATGCCGACGAAACGGTGGTTCTTGGCGGCGGAGCGCACCATGCTCGGCCCGCCGATGTCGATCTGCTCGATCGCGTCGGCGCGCGACACGCCCTCCTTGGCGACGGTCTCCTGGAAGGGATAGAGGTTCACGACGACCAGGTCGATCGGCGCGATGTCGTAGCTCTCCATGGCTTCGACGTGGCTCGCCTTGTCACGCAGGGCGAGGATGCCGCCGTGCACCTTGGGGTGCAGGGTCTTGACGCGACCGTCCATCATCTCGGGGAAGCCCGTGTAGGCAGAGACCTCGGTCACGGGGATGCCGGCCTCGGAGAGGGCGCGGTGGGTGCCGCCGGTGGAGAGGAGCTCGACGCCCATCTGGGACAGGGTGCGGGCGAAGCCCTCGAGTCCGGACTTGTCCGAGACGCTGATGAGCGCGCGGTGAATGCGTTGGGTCATGTGCTCACTCCGGCCCACCCGGGCCTGAAGGATGGGGTCGAAGTGACTCCGACCGTTGGGGGGGAAACGCGGATTGTAGCGGCCCAGCAGCCCGTTTCCAGCAGGCCTGGTCGTCCCAGAAGTTCGAGCGGGACCAGTCGCCCCACGAGCAGGTGAGACTCTCCCAACCCATGTCGTAGCTCACGTAGAAGGAGACCCAACTCCTGTCCTCTGAGCGGTGATGGACAAGGCCCTGGGGCACCTCGGTGAGGTCGGTCGGAACGAGGTCCTCGACCGTCGCCGGTGGAGTTACCGGATCAGCATGGTAAGCATGGATCGCGTCGATGAGGGGCGCTCCGCGGTCGGTGATCCGGCGTGTTGCCCAGGCTCCAACCAGCCACCAACGTGCACGTTCACCACCACCGCCAAGGTCCGACCTCCCACTCGGAGCCAGCAACGCCCGGTGGCGATGGAGCGCAGCCACAATCCGGCCGTTGTGAGTACGACCAGCGGGGTTGCCAAGAGCCAACCAGTCAGCAGGACTTCACCAGGGATGAAGTGGGCTGCACCAAGCGTCCCGGCGAGGTACCAGAACAGGATGCAGCGCAGGCTGGAAGGGCGGTCGGACACGCCCCTCCAAGGCTACGGTGATCACATCAACCTGCCAGGCTATCCTGCTCCCATGCCCCCCACCCTCGATCCCCGCGTCGACGCCTACCTCGAGACGGTCCCCGAGTTCGCCCTCCCGATGCTCGAGCGCGTCCGCAAGGCCTTCCACAGGGGCTGCCCGAGCGTGGTCGAGACGATGAAGTAGAGCCGGCCGCACTTCGAGCACCACGGGTTGCTCGGCGGGTTCTCGGCCTTCAAGGCGCACGTCACCTTCGGGTTCTGGCGCGGCAAGGACCTGGACGACCCGGAGGGGATCCTCCAGCAGGTGGGCGAGGCGACCGGGATGGCTGCGATCAAGGTGCAGGATCTGAAGGACCTGCCGAGCCTCAAGGTGCTGAGCGACTACGTCAAGCGCGCCGCCGCCTTGAACGAGTCCCTCGAAGCGGCCCCGAAGGCGGCGAAGAAGAAGGCCGCCAAGCGGCCCGCACCCAAGGCCCCCGCCGACCTCAGCGCCGCGATGAAGAGGAACAAGCAGGCTCAGGTCACCTTCGACACCTTCTCCCCGAGCAAGCAACGCGAGTAGGTCGAGTGGATCACCGAGGCCAAGCGCGAGGCGACCCGCGAGAAGCGCGTCCTGCAGGCGATCGAGTGGCTCGCCGAGGGCAAGTCGAGGAACTGGAAGTACGAGAACTGCTGAGCCTCAGCGGCCGCGCCGGCGCTCGAGTCCGAAGGAGCGGTCCGTGCCGAAGCGCCAGCTGACCAGGGGGCGGCCGTCGCCCGCCGGCGCGAGGCGCAGCGCGCGCTGGTAAGCCTCCTTCAGGCTCTGTGAGGGGTCCTCGAGCTCGCTGATCACCAGGGCCACGAGCCGGCGCGCTTGTTCGCCAGGCATGGTGCGTAGCCGGCGCAGCTGAGGCAGCGCGAGGTCGCCGAGCTGGAACAGCGCTCGCGAGGCCATCCCCGCGTCGCCCTGCCACTCGTTGTCCCGCAGGTGCCCGGCCAGGATCGTGACCGTCAGGTTCGTCGCGCGCGGGCTGCGGCTGTGGGCCAAGACGAGCGCGGAGAGGAAGCGGCGCTGCTGGTCCTTGGAGTAGAGCCCGGAGACCGCGTAGTCCCACGCGCGCGGGCCCGACTCGATCATGAGGCGCGTGGCCGCGGTGTCGTCGGGGACCTCGGGGTATGGGCTCCGCTCGTCCTCCTCGAGGTTCTGGAAGGCCGCGAGGAGCAGTCGATCCGTGAGCGGCGCGCCGAGCTCGATCAAGAGGGACACGACATAGCGCCGCTGCTGAGAATCACTCGTCGCGAGCGCTTGCTGGAGCGCGGGGATCGCGTCGTCCCCCAGGAGGCGCAGCTTGCGCATGGCGCTCTTGGCGTTCTGGTAGATCCTGTCGTCGCGGAGGTCGGGGACGAGCTTGAGCGCTGCCCGCTCTCGGGTCGCCGTGTCCATCTCGGCGATCTCCTCCAGCCACTGGCGATCGGCAGCCGCCCAGCGATCCTCGTTGACCTGCGCCTCCTCGAGGGCCGCGGCCTCACGCTCCGCGACCATGAGCGGATTGACGAGGTCCCCCTCTTCCGCGCTGCCCAGCGCCGTGGCGAAGACCGCTGTCAGCCCACCGGTTTCGCCCGCCAGGGCGACCACCAGCAGCACGGCTGCGCAGGCCCCAGCCACCATCCAGAGTGGTCCTCGATGCCGGGGCTTGCGACGGAAGGGGTCGATCCCCCGAGCCTACGCGCCGGCGCGGCCCGTTCAAGCACGCGCGCGCCGATGACCGAGCGGTGTCAGGGACAGGAATCCGCCCGCGCCCTCGGTGACGAGTCCGCCGTCGAGCAGGGGAATCAGGGTGCGACGGCAGGTGCGCGGCCCCGCGCTGATCGCCCTGGCCAGCTCGCCCTTGCTCAGCCTGCCCCGGCTCGCGAGAGCGGTCAGCACGCGTCGGCTGCGGGCATCGAGCTGGACCTTGGTCTGGGCCCCGTACTCCATGCGCTTGACCTGGACGGCCGTCGCCGGGCGGCTCGAGCTCCCCTCGCGCACATAGACGCGCCTGCCGCCGTCGGAGGTCTCGACAGCGCACAGCTGTTCTCCGGGTGCGACCTGCACCTCGATCAGGCGCATGGCGCCGACCCAGCGCTCGTCGACCTGAATCTCGGGACGCGGCTCACACAGGGCCGCTGCCGCCTCGATCCTCCGTCGAGCGCGGGGCAGGTCCTCCACGCCAACCATGCGCCCGTTGTCCTCGATCCCGACCCAGACGCTGCCACCCACGCCGTTGTGGAATGCGGCCAAGGTGCGCGACAGCCGGTCGGGGGCCGGCACGCGCACCTTCCACTCACACTCGGGCCCCTCAGGGCCGCAGGGTCGCTCGGCGGGCATTGCCCGAGCGTAGGCGACTGGGACCACCCGCGGTACCGGTCGAGGAGCGTTACCCTGCCCACCCATGCCCCGCCGTCGAAGTCCCCTCCGCCTGCATCTCGGCATCACCCTCATCAGCGCGGGCAGCTTGACCTGGTACCTCAGCCAGGAGCGCGGCTGGCACGCCGCCGCCGCGTGGCTGACCTCGCTCAACCTGCTCGTGCTCCCCCTCTGGGGCTTCGACAAGACCGCGGCCAGGCGCGGCTGGACCCGCGTGCCCGAGCTCGTGCTGCACGTCTGCGCGGCGCTGGGCGCCGTGCCGGCGTCGTTCTTCGCGATGCAGGTCTTCCGGCACAAGACCCTGAAACCGAAGTTCCGGCGCCTCTACTACACCTTCTTCGCCATCCAGGCGATCGGCGCGCTGCTCTGGCTCGAGCCGGCTGCGCGGCCCTGGTGAGAGGGCGAGGTCCTACTCGTCCTCGTCCCCGAGCTCGATCGCCTCGAGCCACGAGGCGGGCGCATCCACCTCCGCGAGGCGCGCAGCCAGCGCGGCCTCGAGCCGCTGACGCGTCGCCCCGTGGGCCGGGTCGTCGATCAGGTTCGTGCGCTCGTCCGGGTCGGTGGTGCGGTCGAAGAGCGCGTTCTCTACCTCGTCCCGCCGGTAGCGCACGAGCTTGTAGCGTTCGTCGATGACCGCGAGCTCCTGCGGCCCGTCCACGAACTTGCCCCAGCCGTCGATGTAGAGGAAGTCCTTGCGCCAGTCCTGCGCGCCGCCGCGCCACAGCCCGCGCAGGCTGCGACCGTGCTGCAGCGCCGGCGTGGTGACTCCGGCCAGGTCGAGCAGGGTCGGCATCAGGTCGACGGTCAGGGCCAGCTGGTCCAGCTCGGTGCCCGCGGGGATCTCCGCGGGGTAGCGCACGAGGAGCGGAACGTGCACCGAGGGCTCGTAGGCCGTCCGCTTGCGGTACATGCCGTGCTCGCCCCACATGAACCCGCCGTCGCTCGTCAACACCATCACGGTGCGGTCGAGAGCGCCATTCTTCTCCATGCTCGCGAGCAGGCGCCCGAAGTTGTCCTCGACCGAGAGCACGAGCTGGTGGTAGCCGCGCACGTAGGCCTCGTGCGGACCACCCTCGTCGAAGAGACGGTTGCGCATCGTGCCGCGCGCGCGCTGGATGAACAGGGGATAGGTCTGCGGATCATCGTGGAAGCTCAGCGGCTCGGGGAAGGACTTGTCGAGCAGGACGCGACGGTGGCGCGGCGGCGGGAAGTACGGCCCGTGCAGGTTCTTGAGGGACAGCACGAGCAGGTTCGGGGCGTCGCGCTCGGCCTCGAGCCACTCGATGGCGAGGTCGAACAGCACGTCCGTGTTGAACCCGGGCACTTGACGCTGCTCGCCGTCGAAGTTGAAGACCTCGTCGTCGTACTGCCCCTGGCCCTCGAAGCTCACCCAGCGGTCGAAACCCGGCTGCGGCATGGCGCCCGGGTTGTGCACGTGCCACTTGCCGATGAAGGCGGTGTCGTACCCGGCCTCCTGGAGCAGCGCCGGGAACCCCGGATGCGTGCGCAGGAAGTCGGCCTCGTCCTCGTTGTTGCGGATGCCGTGGGTGTGCGCGTAGAGCCCGGTGTAGAGGCTCGCACGCGCCGGACAGCAGAGCGAGGTCGTGACGTAGGCGCGCGTGAAGCGCGCCCCCTCGGTCGCCAGGCGGTCGAGGTTCGGGGTCTCGAGGACCTCACTCCCGTTGCAGGACAGGGTGTCGTAGCGCTGATCGTCGGTCAGGAGCAGCAGGAGGCTCGGACGCTCGTCCTGCGGCGCGTCGCGCTCATCCCCCCGACAGGCGCCCAGCGCGAGCAGCCCGACCAGAAGTTGCGTCGAGGCCTTCACCGTTCCTTGCCGCCGAGCGCAGCGCGGACAGCCTCGGGGTCGTTTGTCGGCGCCTGACAGGCGAAGTCCTCGCAGACATAGGCCGTGGCCTTTCCACCGACCTGACCCTGATCCTTCAGGTAGGGCACGAGCGCCTCGATGGCCCGCGCGCCCTCGATAGGCTTCAGGATCACGACCTTGTTCGGCGCGAAGACTCCGTGGATGGCGGCCAGCATGGCGCGCGTGTCCTCGGCCGCCGGGTCCCCGACGACGACGATCTCGTTCGAGCCCGAGCCGAAGTCGACCGCGAACAGGAGCTGGGTGTAGATGCCCGGCTGGCGGTTCACGTCGCCGGCGAAGGCGGTCAAGATCTTGGCGGCCCGCTCTTCGAGGTCGGTCTCGCCGGTCAGGCGTCCCAGGCGCAGCAGCACCCAGGCGGCCACCGAGTTGCCCGAGGGGATGGCGCCGTCGTAGATCTCCTTGGGCCGCACGATCAGCGCCTCACCGTCGACGGGCGAGAGGTAGAACCCGCCGCGCTCCTCGTCCGCGAAGCGCGCGATCATCTGGCTGGCCAACGCGCGTGCGGTGGCCAGGTCGCGCGGGTTCTGCAGACTCTCGAAGGACTCGAGCAGCCCCCAGATCACGAAGGCGTAGTCCTCGAGCATCCCGTCACCGGCAGGCACGCCGAGGCGCGCCAGCTTGTAGAGCTGCCCGTTCTCCTGGAGCAAAACCTCGTGCAGATGCTCGACCGCGCGACGCGTCACGGCGCGGTACTCGTCGTCATCCAGGACCCGCGCCGCCTGGGCGAAGGCCGCGATCATCAGTCCGTTCCAGTCGGTCAGGATCTTGTCGTCCTTGAGCGGATGGATGCGCGGTTCGCGCACCTCGAAGAGGCGCGCGCGGATGCCCTCGAGGCGCGCCTCGAACGCCGCCAGCTCGAGCCCGTGGGCCTTGGCCAGCTCTGCGTGCGTGCCCTTGAGGTGCAGGATGTTGCGGCCGTTGCGCTGCCTAGTGGACTCGTCGACGAAGTTGCCCTCGTCCGTCACCTGGAACAAGTGGACGGCCCAGGCCGCGTCGTCCTCCTCGAGGGCTTCCTCGAGTTCTTCCCTCGTCCAGAGGTAGAACAGGCCCTCCTCGCCCTCGCTGTCCGCGTCCTCGGCCGAGTAGAACCCGCCCTCGGGCGAGGTCATGTCCCGCGCGACGTAGGTGAGGATCTCCCGCGCCGTCCGGGCGTACTGCTGCTTGCCGGTCACCTGGTAGGCGTCCAGGTACGCCATCGCGAGCAGCGCCTGGTCGTACAGCATCTTCTCGAAGTGCGGCACGAGCCAGTCGCGGTCGGTCGAGTAGCGGTGGAAGCCGTGGCCGACGTGGTCCCAGATGCCGCCCTTGCGCATCTCGGTCAAGGTCAGCTCGACCATCTTCAGCGCGTTGGCCTCACCGGAGCGCAGGTGATGGCGCAGCAAGAAGCGCAGGTTGTGGGGCACAGGAAACTTCGGGCGGTCGCTGAAGCCACCCTTGATCGAGTCGTGCCGCTGCAGGAGGCCCAGGTACGCGCGGTCGAGGACGCTCTCGTCGAGCTCGCCCGGGTTGCCCTTGACCAGGTCCACCAGGGCGTTCGTGACCTTGGCCGCGTGCGCGACCAATCCGGCGCGCTCAGCGTCGGTCTGCCAGAGGTTCGAGACCTGCTGCAGGATGTCGACGAACCCCGGCCGTCCTCCCCGACCGTGCTTGGGGAAATAGGTGCCCGCGAAGAAGGGCTGCTTGTCGGGGGTCATGATCACGGTCATCGGCCAACCGCCGCTGCCGGTCATGGCCTGCGTCACCGTCATGTAGATGTGATCGAGGTCGGGACGCTCCTCCCGGTCGAGCTTGATCGCGATGTAGCCCTCCTTGAGGAGCGTCGCGACGTCCTGGTCCTCGAAGCTCTCGTGCTCCATGACGTGGCACCAGTGACAGGTCGAGTAGCCGATCGACAGCAGCACCGGCTTGTTCTGGGCCTTGGCGGCGCGAAAGGCCTCTTCCCCCCAGGGGTACCAGTCGACCGGGTTGCGCGCGTGCTGCAACAGGTAGGGGCTCTGCTCGAAGATGAGGCGGTTGAACTCCTCGCCGCCGTCCTTGGGCAGCGCGGCGATCTCTGCGGGGCTCGGGAGGGGCTTGCGCAAGTTGGGGTCGGGATCGTCGTGTTGGGCGGCCAGGGGCGCGACGAGGCTCGCGGCGACGAGCAGGAGGCGCTTCATGACGTGAGCCCCGTCAGCTTCTGGATGGTCTTCAGGAAGTACGGCGGGGTGGTCGTGCCCGAGTAGCCGTCGAGGAACTCACCCTGCCCGTCCGTGAAGATCACGAAGGGCAGCATCATCGCCCCTTCGAGCTTCATGGCGAGCTGGACCACGTCCGGTTCGGCAGCGTCGGCGTCTGCCGCCAGGCCGACGAAATGCTCCTGCAGGATGGGGGCCACCTGAGGGTGGGAAACGACGCCCTCCACGAGGGCGCGGCACTGGCTTCAGAGCTCCCGGCCGAACTCGATGAAGATGCGCTTGCCCTCTGCCTGAGCCTTGGCCTTGGCCTCCACCAGGCTCGTGGTCCAGTCGAGGGTGCCCTTGTCGTTGAAGTGGGGGTGCGGAGTGCGCTCGGTCATTGGGGGTTCGGTCTGGGACGAGGTGGGGCAACATCTTGCCGGAAGCGGCCCCCATGGGAGTCCCGGATGGATCATTCGAGCGTTCATTCGGGTTTCGTCAGCCCGACTCACGGGACGATAGATTGGGCGTACCCCACAAGCCATGCTCACCGCCCTCCTCCTGACCGCCCTGACCGCCGCAGACGTCCCCCAGGATCCCGTGGAGTCGATGTACTCCTCGCAGCTCTCCCCGACGGTGGAGCTGTGGAGCGAGGTCCGCTATCAAGCCGCTCAGCCGGGCGAGCCCTCCGGTCCCCTGGCCGGGGCGGTCAGCGCCGCCCGGGAGCTCGGGACCGTGCTCTCGAACGAGCTGGCCTGGAGGCCCTTCACGGCCGCGGTGATGTCGAGCCACGCGGGCGCCCTCCTCGGCGCCGAGGTCAAGCTGCCCGCGTTCCTGATCGCTGAGGGTCACACGCGCAAGGAGCTGCGCGCGGCTTACGAGGCCCTCTTCGCCATCCTCGACAGCATCGGGCCCGCGTGGATCGAGGCCGAGTGGCCCAAGCGCAAGCCTGCCCTGGAGGAGGCGCTGCGCGCCGTGGACACGGCCTACGACCCGGACGCCCAGGCCGCGGTCCTGCCGCGCATGGATCGCTGGATCGGGATGCCTGCGCCCAAGCAGGTCTGCCCCATCCACTGGGTCACCCGCGCTGCGACTCCGGGCAGCATCAGCGTCATCTCTGACGGCCTCCCCGCCTGCATCATCGCCGTCGAGGGGCGCGGCACGTCGACCCTCGTGGAGATCCTGATTCGCGAGCTGATGTACGCCGCCGAGGCGCAGCCCATCAATCCGCCGAGCCTCTTCCGTGAGGTCACGGGGATGATGATCGACTTCGGCGTGCGCAAGCCGGAGCTGCATCACAGCTACAGCCACACGCTCTACTTCATCGGGGCGGCCGAGCTCGTGCGCGCCGTGATCGACCCCGAGCACGTCGACTACGGGATCCAGGAAGGCTACTACGCGACGGTCCCGCGCGAGTACGAGGTCCTCAAGCCCGCCTGGGACGGGTGGATCAACCAGGAGTACCCACGTTTTCGCATCGGCAAGCTGGCCGCTGCAGCGGCCCGGGAAGACCTCGGGAAGCAGTGACTCAGCGGACGCGCCGATCGTCGAGGATCGGGAGATAGGCGCGCCACGGCCCGACCGCACGCCGGTAGCGGCCCGACATCGTGCGCCCGATCTGTCCCAGGTGCGCGAGGTCGTGCACGACCCAGGTGGCCAGGAGCTGGCCCAGGGTCACGCGACCGAGGGCCGGATGGGTCCCGGCGCGCGTGAGGTGACCCGTCTCGGTCACCAGCGCCTCGAGCGCCGCAAGCCCCGCTCTGCGCTCGGACTCGAAGGCCGCCAGCCGAGCGGAGAGGTCCATGCCCGCCAGCCTCTCGCGGAAGCCGTCCCGGTCGAACGGCTCGAACGGACGCTCCTCGCCGTGCTCGAGGATGCAGCGCAGACGCGGGATCCAATCGGTGCGCTCGCCACAGAGCAGGTGACCGACCACGTCGAAGGGCGAGTAGGTGCCCGGCCCCTCGTCCGCGTGCAACCAGACCGGATCGAGGTCAGCCAGCAGGGCGCGCAGGATGGAGGGCGTGCGGGAGAGGACAGCAGTGGCTTCAGAGACCTCGGGGACCATGCCGGCAGGCTAGACAAACACGCCT
>JAQBVH010000073.1 GCA_027623615.1 Planctomycetota bacterium
GCCTTCCCGCGCTTCGGCGGGGCGCAGATCGACTTTCGCGGCACGACCCGCATCGACCCGGATTGGAGCGCCCGCGCACCCGAGCGGCTCTGGCGCCAGGACGTCGGCGCGGGCTGGTCCGGCTTCGCGATCGTGAACGGCGTCGCGGTCACCCAGGAGGAGCGCGGCGAGGAGCAAGCCGTGACCGCCTACGACCTCGCGACGGGTGAGCTGCTCTGGGTCCACACCTGGCCGGGGACCTTTTGGAACGCGATGGGCGGCGCCGGCCCACGGGCCACCCCTACGATCGCCCACGGCAACGTCTATGCCCTCGGCCCGCGCGGCCGCCTCGTTTGTCTGAATGGAGCTGACGGGGAGCTGCGCTGGTCCTACGACGTGCTCGCCTCGCATGGCATGGGCGAGGCCGAGGAGGAGGCTCGGGTCGCCTACGGCCGCGCCAACTCGCCCCTGGTCGACGGGGAGCTCCTGGTCGTGCCCGCCGGCGGCGTCCCGGGCGCCGGCCAGGCAGGGTTGGTCGCCCTCGACGCGCACAGCGGCCAGCGCGAGTGGGCGAGCGCGCCACGTCAGGTCAGCTTCGCCTCACCGAGTCGGGTGACCCTGCTCGGTCGCCCCATGCTCATGATCGTCAACGAGGGCTCGGTCAGCGCCCACCACCCCGAGACCGGCGCGCTGCTCTGGGAGCACCCCTGGCCGAGCAACACGCCGGCGGATGCGAGCAGCTCCCAGGCGCGCGCCCTCTCCGGCGACCGCGTGTTCCTCTCGAAGGGCTACAAGGACGGCGGTTCGTCCATCCTCCAGCTGAGCGATGAGGACGGCGAGATCCGCGTCAGCGAGCTCTGGCACGTGACCCGCGCCCTCAAGACCAAGTTCACGAACGTGGTCTTCTACGGCGAGACGGCGGTCGGCCTCTCGGATGGCATGCTCGAGTGCATCGACCTCGCGGACGGCGCACGCCTGTGGAAGAACGGACGCTACGGCCACGGCCAGGTCCTCGGAGTCGGAGCGCACCTGCTCGTGCTCAGCGAGGAGGGCGAGCTGCTGCTGATCGACCCCACGCCCCAGGCGGGCGGCGAGGTGCTCGCGCGGCAGCAGGTCCTCGAGGGGCGCACCTGGAACAACCTGGCCCTCTCCGGGGACCTCCTGGCCGTGCGCAACGCGCGTGAGGCCGCGGTCTGGCGCTTGCCGTTGGCTGGCGAGTAGTCGGCGCTACGGCTTCTGCGAATCTGCGTTCGAGAACCCGGCGTTGCGGGCAGCTCCTGGCGCTCCCGTCCCCATCGGCGTCTCGGCCGCAGCCCGGTCGGCAAGATGCTGCGCCATCCACTGCTTGGGTGCGCCATGGGCATCACGGTATCCCCAGTGGGAACCGACATTGCCTTCGTGCCCGCTCTTCCAGGACTCGTCGAAGCAGCTGAAGTAGAAGTACCGCACATCGGTCGCTGCCGCCCAGCGTGTGAACTCGTCGAAGAAGCGCGCGGCGTTCACCGGTGAGGGCTCTGCCTCCTCGTGGGGATCGCCGGCCGAGGGCCAGCCCGTCTCAGAGATCACAACCGACTTGCCATCCGCGAAGGCAAGGACCTCGGTGTGCCACTCCGCCAGCTTGGTGACCGCCGCGTCCACCGACTCGCCTTCCCAGAAGGGGTAGTAGTTCACGAACAGCATGTCGCAGTCCTGCGCTACCTCTGGATTGGCGAGCAGCACGTGATAGACCTCGGCCGTGGTCACGGGGACCGACTCGGGCAGGAGCTCCCGGGCGAGGGCCAGGCAGGAGCGCAGCTGTTCGACGGTCAGGTCGCCGCGCAGCAAGACCTCGCTCCCGATGACCGCCACGTCCACGTGCCCAGCCTGAGCGACCTGAGCGAGCTCGCGGATCTGCGCCTCGTTCGCCACCGGGTCAGGCCCGAGCCAGGCGCCGATCCAGGACTCCTTGCCGAGCACCTTGAACATCCAGGCTGCGTTCTCGAGGCCGGAGCCGACCCCGTAGGTGCGGAAGGCGCTCGCGTCCGCTGCGACCAGCCCGAGCCGAGCCCACAGCGCGTCCGCGCTGATGCGATCTCCACGGGTGGGATCCTGTCCGTCCATCCACGGGGAGAAGCAGACCCCCCACATGTGCGTTCCATCTGCCGCAGACGGCTCCGCAGAATCGCTGGAGACCTCATCCACGCCACGTGTCGCGCACGACAGTGGCAGGAGGAGAACAGGCAGGAGGAAGAAACGCATCGGCGGGAATCGGAACGCTGCGACGAGGGTGACTCGGGGCGTCTGGTGCGAATTCGCGCGGCCTACAGGAACTGCAGGGTGATGCCGTCGGTGAAGTTCGAGGTCGGGCCGGGGTTCTTGTCCCGGAACCAGAGCTGGAAGTGCCACGTGTCCCCAGGCTGGATCCCCACGTGTCCACCGGGCGTCGGCGTCTGGGTCAGATCGAGGGAGAGGTCGGCCTCACCGCTCAGCCCGGTGTCGAGCACGCTGCTCGAATAGCGCCCGATCCCACCACCCAGGCAGAGGATGCCCTGCGACCCGGGGGGGAAGAAGACGAAGTCCTGGGTTTGAGAGTTCAGGAAGTAGGCGAACTGGGTCGGCGGCAGCTGGGTGCCGTGAAGGGTGACGTTGTTCGAGAAGGCCGCCAGCGACCCCGAGGCGCTGATCACCGCGCCGATCCCCGTCGAGTTCAGGTTGGCCGGGCCGCAGTAGTTCGACCCGATGCTGCCGCTGCCGGGCACACCCTTGTCGATGCGCACGCCGTCCCAGTACTGCTGCGAGCCGCTGCCGCCGCTCGAGAAGCGAATCTGATTGAACCGGTGGTCGGGCACCATCACGTCGACCTGCGGCTGGGTCTCCGGGTGGTCCATACCCGGGTTGACCCACATGCGCACGCGCTCATTGCCTGCGAGGTAGTCGATGCGCACGACGACGTGACTGTCGAGCTCGGGGTCCGTGCCCGGGATCGTGCTCACCCCGCCGTTCAAGTCGTTGACACCCCACAGGTCCGTATCCCACGGAGTCCCGATGAAGAGCTTCTCGCCAACGAACTCCTCGAAGAGGGAGAGGCCGCCGAAGTAGGGACCGAGGTTCTGGTAGGTGCGCGTGAGGAACCCCACCCAGACCGTGGTGCCGTCAGCACCGAACATGCCGTTGACGTCCAGCATCTCCGCGTGACCGGACTGGCTGATCGTCCGGAAGGCGCCGGCCCAGCCGTTGGCCTGCCCCGCGAAGTTGCCGACGCCGTCGTCCGCGAACGGGGGGTGCCCCTGCCCGTTGGCGAAGATCACGATGCCATTGCCGTTGCCGTCCACATCCCAGGCGCCGTCCCAACCGGTGCCCCCGCTCGAGTTGATCAACAGCCCGGGGTAGGTGTAGTCGAAGGCCTCGGACGCCATCGGTTCGACCTGTGCCGCACTCGGGGTGGCCGCGGCAAGCAACAGGAGGGTCGGGCGAGTGATCTTCATGGAGGGGTCCGAGGTGGCTCGGAGGGGTGCGCGGGGCTTGGAGCCAGATTCCAGCACCCTGAACCTACCCTTCCACCACCGGGAGCCTGGCCAGGTTCTTGCACCTCTCACGGCCCTCTCATCGGGGACTTGGCCAGGGGCCGCCACAACGGCTACAGGCGCCAGAGGACATGAACCCCCCAGCGTGAACGTCTCAGCTTGGAGCGGTAGGCGGCGTTACCGGGTCGCCGAGTGCCCGTCCTTGGCCCCCCCGTCGCCGACGACTACCCTTGCAGACATGCGCGTGCTCGTGGTCGAGGACTATCAAGTGGTGCGAGACGCCATCTCCCAATCCCTGCGGGAGGAGGGCTTTGTCACCGACGACGCCGCTGACGGTCTCCAGGCAGCGGCCCTCTGGTCCGGCGGCGAGTACGACGTGATCGTGCTCGACGTGATGCTGCCTGGGATCAGCGGGATGGACCTCGTTGCGCGCATGCGCGAGTCCGGAGACATCACACCGGTGCTGATGTTGACGGCACTCGACGGGGTCGAGGACCGCATCAAGGGGCTCAACCGCGGCGCGGACGACTACCTGGCCAAACCCTTCGCGATCGGAGAGCTGGTCGCCCGCGTGCGCGCCCTCGCGCGCCGCGCCTACGGTCGGAGGACGCCGGTGATCAACGTGGGCCCGCTCGTCGTCGACACCGCCGCGCAGTCGGCGACGGTGAACGGGCGGGCGATCACTCTCACGGCCCGTGAGTACAGCTTGCTCGAGTATCTCGCCCTCCGTGAGGGCCAGGTCGTGACTCGCGACGAGATCTGCCGGCACATCTATCAGGAGCCTCAGAAGGAGAGCAACGTGGTGGACGTTTACGTCGGCTACCTACGCAAGAAGCTCGAGGGTGAGGATGGCCCGCGCCTCGTGCACACTCGTCGTGGCGTCGGCTACCTGCTCACCCATCTCGAGGAGTCGGCAGGGTGAGCTCCCTGCGGGCGCGCCTCGTCGCCAGCACCTTTCTCGGCACCTCCCTGACGTTTGCCGTGTGCGGCGTGGCGCTCTATGCGGTGCTGCGCGTTCACCTGCGCGAAGAGCTCGACCGCTCCCTGGTCGACGTCGCTCGTTCCAGCGCCGCCGCCACCATCGCGGCCGAGGGCTGGGGAGACCTCGACGCCCCCGAGCCCGAGCCGCGCTTCGTCCTCGACGGGGTCGCCTTCGCGCCCTGGGTCGGCGACCAGGACCCCCGCGACGGCGTCCCTGTCGCGCCGCAACAGCTCTGGGATCGTCTGAATTCGATTCGTGACGACACCCTCGGCGTGCGCACGTACGGCGTCGGCGCGGGCCTCGATCAGGCGGCCGAGATGATTCACCTGCTCGGCTTGCGCAGCGCGATCGGTGCCTGGGTGGGTCCGGACATGGAGGCCAACCACGCGGAGCTCGATCGCTTGATCGAGCTGGCCCACGAGGGCCACGTGGACGTCGCGGTGGTCGGCAACGAGGTGTTGCGCCGCGGGGACCTCCCCCTCAGCAACCTGGTTGATCTCTTGCGTCGGGCCCGGGAGGAACTCCCGGCCAATGTGCCGTTGGCCACCGCGGCGATCTACCAGGTCTGGGTCGACGAACCCGCCCTCGTCGATGCCGTCGATCAAGTCTTCGTCAACCTGCACCCGTTCTGGGAGGGGGTCTCCGTCGAGGAGGCCGTGGCTGTGATCGCCTGCCGCTCGAGCGAGCTGACCGAGCTCGCGAACGGCAAGCGGGTGGTCCTGTCCGAGACGGGCTGGCCCTCCGCAGGGCCAGACCTCGGTCGCGCCCAGGCCACGGCGGAAGCAGCCGCCGCCTACATGCACGAGTTCGTCGCCTGGGCACGACTCAACGAGGTCTCCTTCTTCTACTTCAGCACCTTCGATGAGTCGTGGAAGTCAGAGGATGAGGGCGGCAACGGCCCGCACTGGGGCTATCGCTTCAACGATGGCCTGCCGAAGCCTGGCGTGCGGGAGGTGTTCGACGCCCCTCTCCAACCCCTCGGCCCACCCACGATCGAGATCACCCATCTGCCGGCCGTCGGGTCGACCGAGCCCCTGGTCGGCCGCGTCGCCAACATCGGCGAGGTCAATCATCGGGTGGCCCTCTACCTGCGCACCGCGACAGGCTGGAGGACCAAGCCCGGCTTCGACAAGCCGCTCACCCCCATCGACTGCAACGGTTCCTTTCTGGCGAGTCTCAGCGGCGATGGGGACGCGACGGGCGATCGGGTCCTGGCCGCCCTCCTGCCTGTGGACTTCGTCCCGCCCATCCTGGACGGGGTGCCCGACATCCCCAAGTCCTTGCGCGAGCGCGCGATCGCGCTGTGCGAGGTGGATCGATGAGGGCACGCGCGCTCGGCCTGCTCGTGCTGTTCGGCAGCTGCATCCCCACCACGGGTGAAGGGGAGCCAGGCGAGCCCCTCATCCAGATCTGGCTCGACTCGGGAGTCGTCCTCACCCGCAGCCCCGAGCTGACCGGGGACCTCCCGCGCAGCCTCGCCCGAGGTCTGGCGCCCACCGCTGATTGGGTCGTGCTGCCCGACGGCCGCGACGCCCGGGCGGTCGGTCTACGCCTGACCGCGCCGACGCCTCTGGGACCGCGGCCAGTCGACGTGGTCGTCGCCCGCGCGAACACGGAACAGCAGAGGGCGCTGGCTCAGCTCGGCGGGCTGCTCTGGATCGCATGGGGAGCCGCGAACGTCGGCGTCGCGGGGGTGCTCTACCTGGTCGTCCGGCGTGGCTTGCAACCCCTCGACCGACTCGGGGGCGAGATCCAGGCCCTCGACGTCAGGCGCCTCGATGCACACTTCAGCGCGCACGGGGCACCCGACGAGCTGCGCCCGGTCGTCAACCAGCTCAACGACATGGTCGCGCGTCTGCGCGAGGCCTTCGAGCGTGAGCATGCCTTCTCGGCCCACGCGGCTCATGAACTGCGCACGCCCTTGACCGGTCTGCGCACGACCCTCGAACTGGCGCTCCGTCGCGAGCGCTCTCCGGAGGACTACACGGCAGCCGCGCAGAATTGCCTGGCAATGACGTTGCAGCTCCAGCAAACGGTGCAGTCCCTGCTCGAGCTCGCGCGTCCCACCGGACCCCTGGGTTTGCAGTTCGAGATGGTGGACCTGCCCGCGTACGTGCGCAAGCTGTGGCAGGCACTCGATAGGCAGAGCCTGACGCTCGAGACGCAGTCCGTGGGAGCGACCGAGGTGAGGACCGATGCTGCCCTGCTCGAACGGATCGTGGCGAACCTCCTCAGCAACGCGGTCAGCCACGCCCCGGCCGGCAGCCGACTGCGTTGCAGGATCCACAGCGGCGCCCGCGGGGCGCGCCTCCTACTCGCAAACAGGGCGCCGGAGCTCAAACCCGAGGACGGTCCACGCACCTTGCAGGCATTCTGGCGCGCCGACCGCGCCCGGAGTGGCACCGACCAGCACTCCGGGCTGGGTCTCTCCCTCTCGAGCGTCGCCGCGGAGCGCCTCGAGGGTCAGCTGCGCGTCCGGGTCAGCGGCGGACACTTCATCGCCAGGCTCAGCTTGACGCCCGGCCCGTGAGCGTGCGGGCCTGATCCGTCACTGGAAATCGACCGCGACGCCCTGGGTGAAGTTCGAGGTCGCACCCGGATTCGCGTCCCGGAACCAGCACTGGAAGTTCCAGGTCTCGCCGGGTTGGATCGCGCCCAAACCCGCGGGCAGGTTCGTCACGTCGACCGCGATCGCCATCGAGCCAGCCGCGCCCGAGCTCTGGACCTGCTGCGCGAAGCGGCCAATCGTCCCGCCCAAGCATAGGTTGCCCTGGCTGCCACCCGGGTTCTGTACGAAGGCCTGGGTCAGCGAGGTTAGGAAGTAGCCGAACTGGCTGGTCGGCAGGTGGATGGCGGTCAGGGTCAGGTCCTGGTCTGCCACCTGCTCGCTGCCCGTCACGAGCAGCGCTCCGGCGGCGCCGGTCGAGTTGTCGACCGCCGGCCCGCAATAGGGCGTGCCGAGGAAGTTGCAGCCCTCGCCGCCCACGTCGAAGCGCACGCGCAGGAGGCGCGCCCCCGTCTGGATCGGGAAGCTGCCCTGGTCGGCGTAGAGCTCGGTGAAGTACAGCCCGTCCGGCCCGGCGGCGAGACCGACGGCGGTCGCGCGGCCCGTGCCGGAATACTCGACGAGGGTCTCCGGTCCGCTGAGCACGTTGCCCGCGCCGTCGAGCACGAACTCCACGAGGCGCTTGCCGTTGGCCTGTGGCCCGCTCGCGTAGGTCGGCCCGGACTCGGTCAGGACCAGGCGGTCCATGTAGTTGGCCGGGAAGCCGCTGCCCGCGAAGGTGCCAGGCTGCAGGAAGACCATGTTCACCGGCGCGTGGGCCGGGTTCCAGGTGTAGAGCGCGTCCTGGAACATGCTCCCGTTGCTGCCGTCCCAGCCGTAGTTGTGACCGGGCACGACCTTGACCAGGCGGTCGACGCTCGGGCCGTTCTCCGCCTCGTAGTGGAAGCCGTCCGACTCGCGCCAGGCCCCGGCGAAGGGGTTGCGCACTCCGTAGGCGTAGACGTAGTCCCGGGCGGTGATGCCGTTGCCCGCGTTGTAGAACGGGTTCGACGTCGTCGCGCTGCCGTCGAGCTCGCAGCGCAGGATCTTGCCCCGGTACGAGTTCAGGTTCTGGGCCGTGCTCGAGTCGAACCCGTCGCCCATGTGCACGAGCAACCGGCCCGCGGGCGTGAGCGTCAGGTGCGAGATCTGATGGCTCTGCCCCTGGGACTCCCCGAACATGTCGAGGATCGTGGTCTCGGTCGCCGCGGTCAGGCCCCCATCGCTGGAGGTGAAGCGCACGACCTTCGGGTAGTGCGGTCCGCCCGCGTCGTACAGCATCGCGGCGTACACGTCGCCCGTGTTCGGGTCGACGGCGATCCCGGTCAGGCCCTGCTCACCGGAGCCGGGGAAGTTGCCGGTCGGGTTGAAGTTGAGCAGACCGTTCGCGTAGTCGCTGACCGTGCCGTCGTTGGTCATCACCTTGATCGCGCCGTAGAGCTCGGTGACGTAGAGGAACGCGTCGCCCGGCCCCGTGCCCGCGTTCGGTACGAAGGCCACGTTGACCGGGAGCTGGAGGTCCTCGGCCACCACCTCCACCTTCAGCTCCGGACGCTGCGGCACCCAGGCCAGGGCCGAGCCCCGCGCCAGGGAGGAGAAATCCGGCTCGTTCTGGCCGGCGTTGCCCCACCAGGTCGAGCCGTCCGCGGTCACCCAGAGGTACAGGTCCTGGCCAGGCAGGAGGGAGAACGCGGGCAACAGGAGCGTGTGGCTCAGACACTCGTGGTCGACGACGGTCAGGTCCGTTTGCGGGAGATCGACCAGCGCAGCGCCGGCGACGATACGCACGCGCACGGGCTCGTGCGCAGGCAGCGCCGGGCCATCGGTGACCTGGTTCTGCGCACCGTCAGCGCCCTCGAGCGACAGGAGCAGGTCCCCGCTCGGCGACTCGAGGAAGACGCCGGGCTGCGGGTTTGCGGGGGGCAGAACGACCGGGGTGCCGTTGCCGGTCTCCTCCCAGACCGGAGCGGGCGGCACGATCAGATCCTCGACCACGAGGGGGTAGAAGTCGTCTGAGTCTCCGGTCTGGAAGGGCCGCTCGACCCAAGGACCGGCGCTGCTCCAGGGGTCGCCGGAATCGTCGCTGTGACGCATGCGCACGACGTAAGCCTCCTGGGACCAGAGCTCGAGCTGGCCGGCGTGGCTGCCCTCGAAGGCGCCATCCCCTAAGTGGGCGTGCACGGACTCCAGGCCGATCAAGCCGTGCCCGGCCCAGACGCGCTCGGCCGGCGTATGCAGCCAAATCTCGAAGTCCGAGCTCGCGTGCGAACCACCGTCGGGGTCCAAGAGCACCGAGGTCTCCATGTGCACGTCGAAGGGATTCAGGATTTCCCCGTCGACCTCGGGCTCTTGGATCACCGGCGTGATTGGCGACAGGTTGCCGGTCCAGCTGGTCGCCTGCTCGTCGAAGCTCCAGGAGTCGACGAAGTGGTTCTGCCACAGGCCACCGGTGGCCGCGGTGAACCCGACCCAGGCCGTGTCGTCGTTCAGGGACAGGAGGCTGCCGAGGTCGACGCTCGCCTGCACGACTGGATAGGTCAGGTCGTCGACGTAGACGCGCAGGGCGCCCGGTACGTAGGTGATGGTGCACGTGCGCAGCGCGCCGTTGTCGAGCTGCGTGACGAGCGACGAGGCCCCGAGGCTCGCGCTCTCGTCCACGCTGTTCGCTCCCGCGCCCATGGAGTGGATCGAGACGTGGCTCGCGGACGGGTCGCCGTTCTCCGGGTTCGCGTAGCAGTCGAACTCGATCGCGACGCAGTTCGGGATCCC
>JAQBVH010000074.1 GCA_027623615.1 Planctomycetota bacterium
GAGGTCGAGATCGACGCGGGGCGCGACCGCTCCTTCCTCGGCGAGGTGCTGACCGACGCCTCCGGGCAATACCGGGTCGAGGGCGTGCCCGCCAGCAGGGTGCGCGTCGACGCCAACCTCGACGGGCACCGCGGCGACTCGCGTTGGGTCGATCTGGCCCTCGACGCTTCCGGCGAGGTCCCGGATCTCCTGGTGGAGCCCGCCTTCCGCGTGCGCGGCCATGTGATCGACGAGGACGGCTGGGGCGTGCCCCACGCACGCGTCTGGGTGCGCGAGGCGGGCAGCGACGAAGAGCGGCGCCGCGGTCGCTCCGAAACCGCGGACGAGTACGGTCGCTTCGAGGTGACCGGCCTGCAGCCGGGCGACTTCGAGGTCGATGCCTGGGCGGCGACCCACAACCTCCCCGAGGGGCGCGAGCCGCTGGTGAGCCTGCCGGGCGATCCCTACGTCGTGCTGACCCTCGAGCGGCGCGTCCTGCCCATGCCCGGCTCGATCACCGGCGAGCTGACGGTCGCCGGGACGGGCGCTCCGGTCCCCGGCATCCAGATCCGCGGCTCGCGGGGCACCGTGCTGCTCGATGGCGCACGCTTCCGGGTGACCGGCCTCCCGCCGGGTCCGATCCGCCTGCAGGCCCACGCGCCCGGGATGGAGAGCGTGCGCTTCGACGAGGTGAGCGTGCCCGAGGGGGGCAGCGTCGAGATCGGCCGCTACGAGACCCGCCCGACCGCGCGCGTGCACGTGGTCGTCACCGATCCCAACGGCCAGCCCCTGCAGGATGCGCGCGTGCGCCTCTACCGCCTGGCCAAGCAGCCCGCCCGGGGCGTCGAGGTGCCCAAGGGCTACACCCTCGACTTCGATCGGCGGCGCGGGGCGTACGAACAGGAGGGGGTCGGTCGCTACGACTGGACCCTCGACGTGCGCCACGAACGCTACGCCGCGAGCAGCCAGGTCATCCAGGTGCGGGGCAATCGGGACTACCAGGTGCAGCTCAGCGAGCCCACGCAGAAGACCAAGGGCAAGCAGAACTCCAAGGGCGACTGACCCGCAACCGCGCGCGGCGCGAGCCAGTACATTGCTGCGATGAGTGCGCCCTTTGCCGCGATCGACATCGGCACGAACACGGTCCTCTGTCTGGTCGCCCGGCGGGGTGCGGACGGCGAGCTGGAGATCCTCGACGATGCCTGCGCGACCGCGCGCCTGGGGACCGGGCTCGCGCGGACGGGGCTCCTGGAGGAGGCGAGCCTCGAGCGCACCCTCGGGCTGCTCGAGGCGCAGCTGACCCGCGCCCGCGCCCTCGGCGTCGAGCGGATCCGCGCGGTCGGGACAGCCGTGCTGCGCCGGGCGAAGGACGCGGAGCGCTTCCTCGAGGCCTGCCGCGTCCGGCTCGAGCTCGAGGTCGAGGTGCTGCCCGAAGCCGAGGAGGCGCGCCTCGGTCATGCCGGCGCCGTGGGGCTCGGGCGCCCCGACGCCGTCGTGCTCGACGTCGGCGGCGGGTCGACCGAGGTCGTGACCAATGGCGGGAGCGACTGCTTGAGCGCGCCCGTGGGCGCCGTCGTCCTGACCGAGCGCTTCCTCGGCCTCGACGGCGCCGCGCCACTGGAGGAGGGCGGGCTCGGCGCCCTGGTCGCGGCGGTCGCCGAAGCGGTGTCGTGCTTCCCCGCGGGCTCGGCCCGGGGCAAGGAGGTCGTGCTGATCGGCGGCACGGCCGTCAACCTGGGTTGCCTCGACCTCGGGCTGGCGAGCTTCGATCCCGTCGCGGCCGAGGGGCACGCCCTCGACGCCCGCGCGCCGGCGCGCTTCGCGGAGGCCGTCGCCATGACCCCGCTCGGGGAGCGCGGGTGCTTCCCGATCGAACCCGCCCGGCACGGGATCCTGCCCGCTGGTCTGACCTGCATCGCCGGGAGCCTGCGGCGCCTCGAGGCAGACCGCGCGCGGGTCACGACCCGCGGGCTGCGCCACGGGGTGGCGGCGCAGCTCGGCGCCGACTCCTGACCGAATCGCGAGCCAGGACTGTTCCGATCCGAGACTGCACCTCGGAACCGGGGCACTCCCGTTCACCTCGCCCTGTCCAGGGATCGATGAGGGCAGGATGCTCGCTGGTCTCTTGCTCTCGTGCGTGCTCGTCCTCGAGCCCCTCCCCGAGGACGGGGCCCCCTTCCGCTGGTCCGAGTCGCCCCTCACCCACGGCCCGGTGGTCGATACCGGCGTGGACTGGGAGGCGCGTGGACGGCGTCGTCAGCGTGCCGTCCCCGGCTGGGCCGGGGGCGCGACCTACCAGCTCCTGCTCCACGCCGAGGAGGAGGGGGGCCCGACCGAGCGGGCCCTGCTCCAGGTGCCGGCGGAGCTCGAGGGCCGGCGTGTGCCCCTCGTGGTCGCCTTCCACGGGTTCGGGCGCACGGAGCGCGAGGTCTTCCTCGACTCGGACCTCCCCGCGGCCTGCGCCAAGCGCGGCTGGGCGCTGCTCGCGCCCTATGGTCTGAGCGACAACGACTGCGGGACGCCCGAGAGTCGCACGGCCCTGGCCGATCTGATCGGGCAGCTCGACGACCTGGTGCCCCTCGACCGGCGGCGTGTACTCGTCGTCGGCCACGGACTGGGCGCGGGCTCCGCCCTGCGCTTCGCGGCGGATCACCAGGACCCGCGCGGCCTGCGGGTCGCGGGCGCGGTCTGCCACACGCCGATGCCCGACCTCGGCGTCGCCTTCGAGCGCGGCGACGAGCGTCTGCGCTCCAGCCTGATCCACAGCATGGGGGGCACCCCGAAGGAGGTCCCCAAGGCCTACGCGCGCTCGAGCGCGGCGGGGCGCATGCTCTCCGGGTTGATCGACCCGAGCCGCGCCCCCCTCGTGCATCTCCAGGACGTGCCGATCGTATTGCACGCCAACCTGGCGGACCCGGACGCCGATCGCCTGGCGGACTGCCTCGAGGTCGCGCGCTTCCTCCAGGCCCGCGGGGCCAGGGTCGTCGAGGACCTCGTCTTCGAACCCCAGGGCAGCGGCTGGCGCACCCTGGGCCTCGAGGCGGC
This sequence comes from Planctomycetota bacterium, assembly GCA_027623615.1. Taxonomy (GTDB): domain Bacteria; phylum Planctomycetota; class UBA1135; order UBA1135; genus JALWOP01. The sequence continues at coordinate 3,025 of JAQBVH010000074.1, forward strand.
CCTCGACCGCCTCGCGACGAGCTTGGACGTGGGCGTGCCACGCAACATGGACATCTGCGCCGATCGGCCTGGTCAGTACGGTCATGTCCATGTGCGCAAGCTCGACGGCGACGCCCGCGGCAGGGCTCGAGTCGAGGTCGCGCCCGGGCGGCTCTCGGTCACCGGGACGCGCGGACTCCACGAGCTCGCCATCGACCTGGCGCTGACCGGCACGCAGCCGAACGAACCGGTGCACGTGACCTGGTCCTCGGCGGACGGGAGCGAGGACCGGTTGGTGCTCATCGGCTACCTGCGCATGCCGAGCGCCGTGCACGTCGACGGCGTGCCCGTTCCGGGACGACGCTGGTCGTGGAACGAGGAGCAGCGCGAGCTGCTGCTCTTGCTCGACCCGGGCGGGCTGCGCCTGATCGAAGTGCTCCCCTGATCAGACGGTCCAATCTGGACGGCCAATCTGGACGGCCCGCGCGGCCGACAAAACAAGGGGGCCGGTAAGGGGGATACCTTACCGGCCCGAGGGAGAGAGGAGTTTCTGGCAAGCTTCCCGGGTATCGCACCGCTCGCAAAGTGCGACACCTCTCACCAGAACTCACATGCGCAAACGGCACGAATGCCGTTCGAATGGAATGATAGAGCCTGGGGCGTTCCCTGCCAGCGCTTTCGCCCGTTTTTGGTTGATCCTCACCCGCCTGTCACTGGGGGCAAGGCCCCGGGATCAGTCCCAGATCAGCCCCGCTCGATCGGCAACCAGAGCCGGATCACCCCCGCGTCAATTCGGACACGAACCGCATGGGTGCGAGCGCGCTCGCGCAGGTCCAGCACGAGGCCTGCAGCGAGCCTTCGATCGCGCGCTGTGATCTCGATTCGGATGCGATCTCCCTCGTGTCGGGCGAGGAAGGTTGCGGGCACGCAGGGGGGGGCCCCGGTGATTCGTCGCGCCAACATGAGCAGGGTCAGCAGCGGGCCGCCGGCGACTGCGAGCGGGGCGACGAGGGCCTCCTCTTCGAGGTCGAGCTCCCCGGGCCTCCCGAGGGTGCCCCAGAGGACGTCGAGGACCTCGTCCAGGCGAGCGTTGCCTGGGGGTGCGTGCCCTTCCAGTCCGCTCAACAGGAGGTCACCGGCGCGCTCGTAGCCCTCCTCGAGAGAGTCCCAGCCGGCGTCTTGCGCCTGCGCGATGCGTTGCTGCCCGACGGCCAGGTGCTCGAGGAGGTAGCGCAGGTCGGTCAGGTCAGCCGCGCCGGGCGCGTGGGTCCCGGGGTGGCGTTCCTTGCCAGGTAGCGCTGGGAGGATCAAGTCGATCAGCTCCTCAGCTCCGGGGGAGGCGTCCATCGCTGCGGTGAGGAGCAGGGCCTCGAGCTGGTCGCGCACCTCGTCGGTGCACTGCCCGGGCGCGAGGCCCTCGAGCGCCAGGCAGCGTCCGCCCAGCTGGGCCAGGACGTGATGGGAGGGCAGGCAGGCCTCGCCGGCGCAGGCTGCCGCGAGCTGGTCGGGACCTAGCTCGGGGCGCCCGGCGCCCTCTTGAGCGATCAGGTTCCAGCGCTGACCCGCCTGCGCCCACAGGCTGGCGCGCAGGACCGGTGCGATGCCAGCCGCGGCGCGCGCCAGGCAGCGGGCGCGGGCTACCGGGTCGGTCTCGACGGCCAGGGCTTCGACCAGGGCCGCGAGAGCAGCGTCGATTTTGGGAGGCATGGAGTCCTGCCTCTATCGGCACGACCGCGGTCCCAACTCGAACCCCGCGCGGTGGGCTACCTTGCGGACATGGAAGTTCACCTGCAGACCGGCTTGGACCTCGCGGTGACCTCGGTCGGTGTCACCTGGCGCGAGACCAGTTCGCCGGGCGTGAGCTGGTGCCTCCTCGCGACGGAGGCCGGCGCTGCCGGTGGCGCAGCTGCTGGCGGGACGGTGCTCATTCGCATGGACCCGGGCTGCGGCTACCCGGCCCACCGGCACCTGGGCGTCGAGGAGGTGCTGGTCCTCGCCGGCGGCTACCGGGACGCGGAGGGGGAGTACCGAGCGGGCGACTACCTGCGCTACCCGCCCGGGAGCGTCCACGCACCTGTCGCGATCGGAGACGTCCCGTGCCTCCTGTTCGCGACGGCTCGGGATGGGATCGAGGTGCTTCCTGGGGGAGGCGCCAGCGGATAGGCTCGGGGGGCATGACTGCCGCACTCGACAACCTCTGTCAGGAGCTCGCCGAGGAGTTCCACCGCGACCCCCGTGGCAAGCGGGTGGCCGACCTGCTCGGCCGCTACGCAGAGGAGTGGCGCGAGTGGACCTTCTTCGAGACCGAGGGGTACACGCGCAACCTCGTGCACCGCTGCGGGGAGTTCGAGCTCCTGCTGCTCTGCTGGAACACCGACCAGACCAGTCCGATCCACGACCACGCCGGTCAGCAGTGCTGGATGGCCGTGCTCGATGGAGTGGTCGAGGAGGTCCACTACCGCGAGAAGGCGGAGGGCGTGGTCGAGGGGGCGGTGCGCCGCTTCCAGAAGGGCCAGGTGGCCTTCATCCAGGACGAGATCGCCTTGCACCTGGTGCGGGCGGGCGCCGGTAGCCGCGGGGTGTCCCTGCACCTGTACTCGAACCCGATCGACGGCTGCCGGATCTACGAGCCCCAGACCGGCGAGAGCCGCTGGATCGAGGTCGGCTACCACTCGGTGCGCGGCGAGCTCTGCGGTGCGAAGACCGCAGAGACCGTCCGGTCCGAGTGGGCCTGAGCGGCCGCGGCGTCCTCGTGAGAGGCACCTGAGCGTGTGGGAGGTCCCCGAGGGGCCGCAGCGAGTCTCACGCCTCACAGGGGAGCGTGCCGCACCGTGCTTGCCACGGGGGATCACGCGAGAGTCTGGACGTCCCGGAGCCCGAGGCCGGCGCGTGCGCATTTTTCGGAGGCCTCAGCCGCCCTGGCCAGCTTGGGCGCCGGGCCAGCTTGACCCTGTCCCGAGCCCTCGCTAGATTCCTGCCCCTCGCTGGCGGTGTAGCTCAGTTGGTTAGAGCACAGGCTTCATAAGCCTGGGGCCACTGGTTCAAGTCCAGTCACCGCTACCAGCGACCCGGTCAGGTCCCGGTCCGGAAGCCTGCGCTGCGCTTCGGCGGGGCCGACGCCTGCCGTGTGCGGCGCACCAGGGACTCCAGGGCGTCGATCCAGGCCGGGTGATCGTTGAGCGCCGGCACGACGACCAGCTCCTCGCCGCCCTCCGCGCGGAAGCGTGCAGCCAGGCCCTCGGCGACCTCCTCGAGGGTCTCGAGGCAGTCGGCAGCGAAGCCGGGCAACGCGACGAGGACGCGCTTCGCGCCGCCGCGGGCGAGCATGAGCAGGCGTTGCTCCAGGTAGGGCTGCAGCCAGGGCTCGTCGCCGAAGCGGGACTGGAAGGCCAGCTCCCATTCGTCATCCTCGAGCGCAAGCTCGGCCGCGAGGGCGCGGGCCGTGCGCTGGCACTGCTCGAGGTAAGGGTCGCCGTTGCGCACGTAGCGCTCCGGGAGTCCGTGGAAGCTGAGCACGATCCGGTCGAAGGCACCCTCCTGGACTTCCCGTACTCGCGCTGCGAGCGCCGCGATGTAGCCCTCATCGTCCGGGAACGCAGGCAGGATCGACAGCGCCTGGGCGTCGGGCCTGCGCGCGGCGACCCGGGCCAGCGCGAGCTGGATCGAGCCGGTCGTCGTGTCGGAAGCCTGGGGGAACAGCGGCACGGCGAGGACCTCGTCACAGCCCTGCGCGCGCAGCTCGGACAGTCCAGCCGCGAGGCTCGGGTTGCCGTAGCGCATCGCAACCGCGACTGGCGTCGGGGCGAGCCGTTCGCCTAGGGCGCGCGCCGCCGCGGCCGTGTTCGTGAGCAGCGGCGAGCCGCCCTCCTCCCAGATCGTGCCGTAGGCCTTGGCCACCTTGCGCCTGCGCAGGGGGATCACGATCACGTTCAGGACCGCCGGCCAGTACCAACGCGCGGCGTCGACGACCTTGCGGTCCATCAGGAACTCGCGCAGGTAGCGGGCGACGGCTCCCGGGGTGGGGGCGTCGGGGGTGCCGAGGTTGACGAGCAGGACGCCGCGCTTGCTGGGGGGGCGCGTCGTCAGCGCAGCTCCGGGCTGCGTGTCCATCGCTTTCGGCGGCTTGGCGAGGTAGGCCCGGCTGCTCGCGAGCAGCGCGGCGCCGATGCCTACATAGAGCGCGCCGACCGTGACCCAGCCGAGGTAGCCCTCGCGCGCGGACCACTTCAGTGCCGCGCCGAAGCCGATCATGATCCCGATCAGGACCACGAACTTCAGCGAGAAGGCCTCCAGCGCACGAGGGGTGCGCAGCTCCTCGATCCGCCTGCGGTTGCGACGCGCGCTGCGGCTCAACACGAACTCGCCCTTCGCCCAGCCGATCAACAGGCCGATCACGGTGGCGAGGACCCGCGCCGGGTTCGACGCCGTCGACTCGTTCAGCAGCATGTTGCCGCCGCGAAACGCCAGCATTCCGCCGGCCAGGATCCAGATCCCGGCAGCGACCGCGCAGGCGGTCATGGCTTTGCGTGAGGGCTCGTACACGTGGTTTCGGGGGGCTCCCGCAGTTCATCGGCGAGAGGCAGGGCGCCGAAGCGGGGCGCTCGGACATTCTGCCCGGGCAGCGCAGGGGCTGCGACTGCCGGCGGGGCTACTCGACCCGCAGGTCCCCCTCATAGGTGCCGCCGCGCTCGGGGTCCGGGACAGCCTGTTCCGCATCGAGGCGCCAGAACTCCCAGACGCCGACCCGTTTGCCGGCCTTGTACGATCCCCGAGAGGCCAGGTCTCCGTTCGGGAACCAGGTCGTCCACTCCCCGTGGCGCACCGATTTCTTGGCGCTCTCGCTCCAGGCACGCTCACCGGTCGAGGCCTTCTGGCCGCTGGGATACCACTGCGTCCAGGTGCCGGAGCGATGGAAGCCCTTGAAGCTGCCGCTTTCGCGCAGCTGGCCCGAGCGGTACCAGTACGACCACTCGCCGCGCTCCCTGCCGACCTCGCCCTCGCCCATGTGCCGGCGGGTGCCGGTCGGCCAGTAGGCCTTGGGTGGGCCGCCGCGCAGGTAGGTCAGGAGGGCGCCCAGGACGACGACGGCGATCGCGAGCAGGGTGAGGAGGCGCAGGGTCATGGCGGGTGACGCCTCGATGCTATCCGAAGCTCTGGGAGCTTGCGCCACGGGTACGTGCTCCATTCACACCGTGAGGTTTGGCGCCAAGCAACCCGCACGCCTCCTGCCAACAGACGCGGGCACGCCCGGTGAACCCGGACGCGCCCGCGATGGAATCCGCTGCTCGATCTGCCCGTTAGAGCAGGAAGAGCATTTCGCGGTACTTGGGTAGGGGCCACAGGTCGTCGTCGACCAGGCGCTCGAGGAGGTCGGCGCATTCGCGGACGGCATCCATTGCGGGCACGACTCGCTCGCGATAGGCGACGGCGTGGGCCATCTCGTCGTGGCCCCCGTTCTCGAGCTCCTCCTGGATGGCGAGTAGCCGATCGACGGCCTGCTTCATCTCGTTGATCGCCTTGGTGGTCAGGACGAGCACCTCGCGCTGGCTGGAGACCTCGTCGGCGCCGAGGATGGCAGCGACCGATGCGATGGAGTCCGCCAGGCGCTGCTGGTGGGTCATGGCCGCAGGCAGGATCACCGTCATGGCGATGTCGCGCGTCGCGATCGCCTCGACGTTGACCTTCAGGACGTACATCTCGAGCTGGACGCTCAGGCGCGAGCTCGCCTCGCCCCGGGTGAAGACGCCGTAGCGCTCGTACAGACCGAGGTTGGCCTCGGAGCACCAGGACGACATGGCCTCGGGGGTGTTCGGCCGGTTGAGCAGGCCCCGCGACGCGGCCTCGTCCTTCCACTCCTGCGAGTAGTTGTCACCGGAGAACAGGATGCGCTGGTGCGACTTCAAGGTCTCGCGCACGACCGCCTGAATGTTCTCGGCGGTCGGGCCGCCCCGGGCCTCGATCTGGTCGGCCAGGTAGTCCATCGACTCGGCCATGATCAGGTTCAGGAACGCCGAGGGGTAGGCGACCGACTGGTTCGAGCCGACGGCGCGGAACTCGAACTTGTTGCCGGTGAAGGCGAAGGGCGAGGTCCGGTTCCGGTCCGACACGTCCCGCGGCAGCTCCGGCAGGGAGGTGACACCCAGGCGGATCTTCTCGCTGCCCATGTCCTTGGCCGGGCGACCCTCGATGATCGAGTTGATGATCTCCTCCAGCTGGGCGCCCACGAAGATCGAGACGATTGCAGGCGGCGCCTCGTTGGCCCCGAGGCGGTGGTCGTTGCCCGCCGAGGCGATCGAGGCGCGCAGCATGTCCTGGTGCAGGTCCACGCCGCGAATGATCGCGGTCAGGCTCACCATGAAGCGCAGGTTGTCCTGGGGGGTGGTGCCCGGGTCGAGCAGGTTGCCACCCAGGTTGTCGCTCAGGGACCAGTTCAGGTGCTTGCCGCTGCCATTGAGCCGCATGAACGGCTTCTCGTGCAGCAGTGCCGCCAGGCCGTGGCGCTCCGCGACCTCCTTGAGGAGGTCCATCGTGAGCAGGTTCTGGTCGGTGCTGACCGAGATGCCGCCGTAGTAAGGCGCCAGCTCGAACTGCCCCGGCGCGACCTCGTTGTGGCGCGTCTGGATCGGGATGCCGAGCATCCACATCTCACGCTCGAGCTCGCGCATGAAGCGCAGCACGCGCTGGCTGATGTTGCCGAAGTAGTGATCGTCGAACTCCTGGCCCTTGAAGGGACGCGCGCCGAA
>JAQBVH010000075.1 GCA_027623615.1 Planctomycetota bacterium
TCGTCGCTGCTGCGCTTGCGGCGTCGATCCTCCTCCTCCGCGGAGACGTCGGGGAGGTGGCGTTCGATGCCCGCCATCGCGCGGGCCAGGTCGGCCACGTAGGGGTCGAGTTCGCTGCCGCGGGTCAGCTCAGCCAGCACGGCTTGGATCGTACGTCGGTCCTTGCCCTCGCGGCGCTGGATCAGCGCGGTGATGTAGGCGCGTCCGAGGCGCTGGGTCGACACGCCCGTCAGATCCCCGCGACGCTCCCAGAGCTGGCTGAAGGAGTTGATCAGGCCGGAGATCTTGGGGTCCTCGGAGAGCCGCAGCTGCGCGAGAGCTGCCACGAACTTGCTGCGCAGGGCGTCGATCGGCTCGTCGGCCGCGAGGATCGAGGCGCGCTTCAGGTGCTCCTGGACCTTGTCGGCGCTGGCCCCCCGCTCGAGCAGGAACCAGGCGTACGCCTCGTGCGCCAGCGGGTCGCTCGACATGGTGACGAGCGCCTCGTACAGGTCGGTCGCATCCTCGGGGCGGTCCTGGGCCGCGATGGCCTGGGCCAGGAGCCGCCAGAGGTCGAGGTCCCCGGGCGTCACCGCAAGGTCCTCGAGCAGGAACGTCTCCGCCACGTCGGGCGCGATCGTGAGCAGGAACGAACCCCACTCCTGAGCGGCATCGGAGCGCAGTGAAGCCAGGGGCTGGCCCGCGGTTCGATCGCGCAGCGCCTCGAAGGCCTTGGTGATCACGTCGACGACCAGGGCTGGATTGCGATCTTCGGCCTCGGCCCGCAGGCGAGACCACGCGAGGACCGGGAGTGGGTCGGACGGGTAGCTCTCGATCAGCCGCGCGAGGTCCCGCTCCGTCCGCGCCAGGTTGCTCGTCGTCCCTTTCTCCAGCTCCCGCAGCGCCTCCTGGAGGAGGTTGTTGACCAGCAGGCCGACCACGGGGTCGTCCGTCAGCCGCCGGGAAGTGGGGAGCGCCGCACGCAGCGCGCCCGTCGCGCGGCCGACGCCAGCACCCCGCAGGTGAAGCTCGGCCAGCAGCAGCTGAGCGGAGCGATTGGCTCCCTTGGCGGCCTCGAGCGTCGCCTCCAGGTCGGCGATCGCCTCGCGCCGTTCCCCGAGCAGCATGCGCGCGCAGGCGTCGTCGATCGCCAGATCGACCTCACTTGCAGCTTGGCCGCCTTTGGCCTCGCTGCGGGACGCGCGCAGTTGCATGCGCTCGGCCGACCAGCCGGGGCCGTGCTGCGCCACGAGGCTGCGCTCGAGCCCGTCCCAGCCCGGACCAAAGGCGGGGAAGGCTCCGGTCAGGCTGGCGTAGGCCTCGTGGGCCTCTGGCGCGCGGCCTTGGCGCTCGAGGGCCCGCGCCTCGAACCAGGCGGGCCACAGCTCGCCGCCGCCGCGCTCACGCATGGCCTGGCACGCGGTCGCTGCGCTGGGCGCCCAGCCGGCGAACTCGATTGCGATCACCGCGCCCAAGAGCTCGCGGGGATCCCGGCCGACAGCCGTGTTGCCCCGCAGGGCCGCCGCCGTCGCCTCGCGGGCACCGTCGCCGACGCAAGCCGGCAGCACCAGGGGCAGGGCCGACGGCGTGGAGCAGGGCCCACTGGGGGGAGCGCGGGTCGTTCTGCAGCCCGGCCTGGGCGGCCTCGAGCCCGGCCGAGTGGCGCTCCTCGATCAGGAGCAGGGCAGCCCCCAGCCAGGGGTCGACCTGATCTCCGAGCGCGGCCCGCGCACCGACGGCGAGGGTGGGGAGCTGGCGCCAGTCACGGTTCTCGATGCCGACGATCAAACGGCGCAGCTCGACGCGCCCGTCTTCGAAGAAGGCCTCCGCGCGGGCGAGCGCGTCGAGGGCCTCATCGCGGTCTCCGACGAGCAGCCCGTGCAGGGTCATCCGTTCGAGCACCGCTCCACTGCGGGTCTCGCGCCGGGAGTCGAGGGCGCTCAACAGGTCCCCGGCCAGGTCGGTGTGCCCGCGCGTGAGGAGCAGGTCGACCGCGTCGAGGCCCTGGCGCAGGGGCGGCTCGTCCCCGCTCAGGCGCTCGACCAGGCGTCCGACGACATCCGTCAGGTCGCCACCCGTCTCCAGGAGGGCGACCAGCTGCAGGGCCAGGGCGCGGTTGCCGACGACAGGGTGTTGCTGAAGGCCGGCGACCGTCGCGAGTGCCTGGTCCGCCAGTCCGAGTTCGAGCAGGGCCTCGGTGCGCACCAGGCGCAGGTCGAACGGCTCCGCGGAGCGCTCGTCGGGCGGCGATCCGAGCGCGCGCAGGGCGCGTAGGGGCTGGCCGCGGTCCAGGGCGTGCTGGGCGAGGACGCGCGCGCCCATGCCCGCAGGGTCGAGTCGCATCCACTCCAGCCGCTGCGGCGGCCGCAGGGCGTCCTCGCCAACCTGGGACAGGTAGGACGTCGCCTGCGCGTCGGCGCCGGTGAGGGACAACCGGTTGATCAGGTCGACCACGACCTGCACGCGGGAGCCACGGGCGAGCTGGGCCTCGATCATGACGTCCCACGCGGGCACCAGTCCCGGGTATTCGGCGAGCAGCTGGCGCGCGACCGAGAGCGCGCCCTCGAACTTGCCGTCGGTCAGGTGCCCGCGGGCAACCCGGAAGAGCGTGTTCGGACCGACGTTCATCACGGGGATCGAGCGGCGGTTGCCGCGCGCGGACTTCATCACCTCCTCGAAGGAGTAGCCGGAGTCCCGCTGCAAGGAGAGTCCGCCGAGCTCGGCCCAGCGGGGAAAGAGTTCCTGCCAGCGCTCCGGCGCCAGGGACATGGCCTGGGTCCAACGCTCCTCCGGACCGCGATAACCCGAGTTGCGAGCGTCGCTCGAGAGGTCCGCCATGCGCATGTAGTCATCGGCGCTGACGCGACTGAGCCAGACGTCTCGGGCGGCCGAGAGCGGCGGCGTCAGGGCGCGCAGGAGATCCTCGAGCTCCCCTTGGCTGTTGCCGAGGGCGCGCTTGGCCTTCGAGCGTTCGATGAAGGCCAGCGCCTGGCCGCCCGGAACGGGATCGAGGTTGTCACCTGCGCCGAGAAAATCGGTCCAGCGCTTGAGAGCGCTGGCGAACTGGTTGGTCTCGCCCGATTTCGTGGCGCGCCGCGCAGTCTGCAGCGCCTGGTAGAAGAGGGCGATCTGGGTCGTCGAGGAGCTCTGCATGCGCCGCAGCACGTTCATCGGGCCGCCCATCGCCTTGGGGTCGTCCGCTGCGAGCAACAGCTGCAGGGCCTTCTCGCACAGGGCTGCGCTCGGGTCGCGGTTCTCCCAGTCCCAGGCCTTGATCATCTGGGCCGCGTTGTCGAGGTGACCGAGGGCGACCTCCACGTCGAGAGCGATCTCGAAGACCGCCTCATCCTTCCAGATCTCTGGATGCAGACGGGCGGCGAAGGCGAGGTCCGCGGCGAGCTCGGAGCGTCCGGCCTGATGGAGCAGCTCGACCATCCTGCGCGCGCTGGCGACGTCGGCACCTGCGCCGAGGGCGTTGGCCAGCGCTGCCCGGGCCGAGCGGTTGTGAACGCTGGCGACCTCGGCGGCGTCGAGCACTTGCTTGATCAGGTCGAGCTCTCCGCCGGGGAGACCGGCGCGCACCTCGTCCGACAGGGTGCGCCGGGCGCGGTCGGCCGGGTCGCGGGCAGCGAGCTCTTGCAGCGTGGACTTGACCCTCGCAGCGCTCTCGCCGACGAGGACCTCGTCGACGCTACGGAGCGCCGTCGTGAGCTGCTCCTGTGCCTGCAGGCGTTCGAGCTTGCCGATCGTGCGCCAGACCTCGGGTGCTTGGCCAGGACGGCGGGCCAGACGCATGGCCCGCGCGAGCGCGTCCTCGACGCGGCCCTCGGCCGCCTCGAGCTCGGCGGCCCGCAGGGCGAGCGCGGTGTCGTCCTGGCGATAGAGCGTCAGCACGCGCTCGACGTCGTTGCGCGCGCTCGCGATGTCGCCGACCGACTCGAAGATCTCCGAGCGCAGCAAGAGGAGGTCGGTTAGGGCCTGCTCGTCCCCCAGGGTGCGCGGATCCTCGCGGATCCGATCGAGCTCGCGGATCAGGACGCGACCGTCCGTGTCCGTGTTCTCGAATCGATCACGCGTACGGGCGATGGTCTCGGCGGGGGTGGAGCGGTCCGAGCGCAGCAGCGACGAGCCCACCCAGGCAGCGATGCCCACGAGGGGGAGAACGAGGGCGAGTCGGGAGAGCTTCATCGGATTGGGCCTCCGGCTTCGAACGTGAGTTCCATGAGGCCGTACTTGCGCATCTTATTGAACAGCGTCGTGCGGTTGATCCCTAGCATCCCCGCTGCATCCGTGCGGTTTCCGCCCGTGAGCTCCAGGGCCCGGACGAGGAGCTGGCGCTCGGGTCCCTCCAGGGCCTCCTTCAACGGGGGGAGGCTGGTCAGGTTCTCCAGACCGAGCAGGAGGGTTCCCGTCGCAGGGCCCAGCGCGCCCGAGGGCCCGTGGGAGGCACCCAGCTCGGCCCCGAGGTCCTCGACTCCCAGCTCGGAGCCCGTGCACAGGAGCACGGACCGCTCGAGGGCGTTCTCGAGCTGGCGAACATTGCCGGGCCAATCGTGGTGGACCAGGGCGGACAGGGCGCGCGGGTTGATCGACCTCACGGGGCGGCGGTATTCCATCGCGTAGCGCTCGAGGAACGTGTGGGCCAGGAGGGCGATGTCCCCGGGGCGCTCACGCAGGGGCGGGAGCTCGACGGCGACCACGTGCAGGCGCCAATAGAGGTCCTCGCGGAAGCGCCCCGCCTCGATCTCGACCAGCAGATCGGTGTTCGCCGCGGCGATCACCCGCACGTCGACCTCGACCGAGGCGCCGTCGCCGACCCGCTCGAAGGTGCGCTCCTGGAGCACGCGCAGGAGCTTGACCTGCATGTCCAGGGAGGCGCTGTTGATCTCGTCGAGGAAGATCGTGCCGGTGTCGGCCTGTTCGAAGCGACCCATGCGGTCCCGCATCGCGCCGCTGAAGGCGCCCTTGACGTGGCCGAACAGCTCACTCTCCAGCAGGCTGTCGGGCAAGGCGCCGCAATTGACGACGACGAACGGGGCCCCCGTCCGGTCGCTGCCGAGGTGCAGCGCGTGGGCCAGGCGCGTCTTGCCCGTGCCGCTCTCGCCGAGCAGCAGCACGTTCGCCCGGGTCTCGGCCACGGCCTCGAGTGTGCTCAGCACCTTCTTCATCTGGGGGTCGCGGGTGACCACGCTGCCGAAGGTGGCACGCCCCTCGAGGGCGCGGCGCAGGCGGAGGTTCTCCTGGTCGAGGTTTTGGCGCTCGAGCGCGCGACCGAGGGCGAGGCGCAGGGCGTCTTCGTCAGCGTCGAAGGGCAGGAACGCCGCCGCGCGCATGGCGAAGGCCGGCGGGATCGAACCGCTGCGCGGGGTGAAGCACACGAGCGCCGCGTCCTCGGGCAGCAGCGCCTCGTCGACGCAGGTGGACTCGACCACGAGCAAGGGCCAGCTCTCCTGCGCCAGGACCTCGGCCAGGTCACCCGGCCTGACCGCACGGTTGATGCAGCCCAGGCGCGTCAGGCGTACGGCCACGGCGCGGGCGTGCTCGAGGTCTTCGTCGACCACGAGGGCGCGGCGGCCTCGCAGGGGCGATTCGCCCGGGTCCCGGGCAGGCCAGGGACGGGGAACGAAGGTGGGGGTGTCGCCGGAACTCGACATGTCGAGAATGGTCGACATGCCGCTGACGCTCCCTGGAGGACGGCCGGGGAATCCGCGCGGGTCCACGGGCTGGACTCGCGGGCGCGGGACAGGCCCGCCACCTTGGCCGGAAGATCCTTCCGGGTCAGCTGCGTGGCAGCCGCACCTCGAGGACGCGTTCGCCGGGGTCGTCTCCCTCACCGATCGCGAGATCCCCACCCTGGCCCTGCAGGATGCGACCCGCCGCGGCCAGGGCGTTGGGGCCGATGCGCGGCACGAGGCGGTGGACCGCGTAGGGTGCGAGGACGTCCTCGGTCGGCACGCCGATCAGCGGGCCGGCGGGGAAGCGCACCTGGACGACGATCTGGTCCTCCAGGGTCTGCATGGACACGCGCACGACGTCGTCGCTGTCCGCGCACGCATCGGCCAGCTGGAGCAGCGCGTCGAAGGCGGCGACGAGCAGCCCCTTGTCCGTGCGCACCATGGCGTCCCGGTCCGGGCGCATCAGATAGCGCGGTCCGTCCGGGCGGGCGCCGGCCACGAGGGCCAGCTGCTCCTCGAGCAGGGTGCCCAGGTCGACCTGCTGGTCACCACGAGCTGGAGGTGAGGCGAGGAAGCCCAGCGTGCGGGCGAACTGGGTCATCGCGAGCACGTCATGCACCAGGGCCTGACCCATCGGGTCGCTCGGATCGACGGTCTCGAGGGCGAGGTGCAGGCGCTGGGCGCGGTCCGCCAGGTCGGCGACCTGGTCGCGGTACCAGGGCGGGGGGGACCAGGTGTGACCGGGCTCGGCCGTCGGGGGCTCCTGGCTCGGCGCAGCGATCTCGGGCTCGGCCACGGCGACCTCCGCCGCGTGTTCGCCAGGCTCCCTGGCCCAGGTGCCGGCGGAGGTGGGTCCGACCGGGTCGGGGCCGTAGAAGGCCTCGATCTCCTCGGGGGTCAGGTCCACCGAGCGCGGATCGAGCCGATCCTGCATCGGCGGCGGGTCCATCGGCAGCGGGTCGAGGTCGTCGTCGGCCAGGAACTCGGCCTCCTCCGCCTCGGCCGCCACGGCGGGCACGCCCTCCTGGGCCAGGATCTCCTCGATCACCTCGAGGTCCTGCTCGAGCTCGCGCAGCTCCTCTCGGCCGAGACTGGTGTGGTAGGGCTGCGATGGAGTCGCTGCGGTCGCTGGCCGCTCATCGGGGGCGCGGGCCGCCTGCAGTGCTTGGGCGTACGGGGCTGGCGGCGCGACCAACGCGTCGAGTTGTGCGACGTCCAAGGGCCAGCCGCGCCAGCGCGCGCCGTGGAGGTCGAGCAGGCGTTTCGCCGAGCGGCTGCCCTCATCGACGCCGGTTACCAGGAAGTCCCAATCGGGTCGAGCCGCCACGAAGCGGCGCACGAGGCCCAGATCGTCCGGGTGCACCGCATCAGCGTCGATCACCAGACGACCTGCGCCGCGGGGCTCCCCGGCGGCGGGATGCAGACCCATGGGGTCGTCCAGGGCCAGGACCCCGGGCGCGTCGGGCCCCAGGCGGTCCTCAGCCATCGCGGTCAAGGCCGGGCGGATACCGGCGAGACGGGTGCCGGGGCCGAGCAGCAGGGTCCAGGCGGCGGAAGGACGTTCCATGGGGCCAGCCTATCGGGCGACCCGGGGCGGTCCAAGCCCGCTCCAGGAGTGGTTTTGGCTCCACTCCACCGGCGGCCCGGGGCGATGGGTAGGTCGTGGGCCCGCTACCCTGGGCGGCTGTCCGTGACGAGAATCCCCTGCATGACCCTGGCCGTCCCTCCGTTGCCCGAGATCTCCGTCGTCGTACCGGTGTTCGACGAGGAGGAGAGCCTGCCCGCGCTCCACGCGGAGATCGTCCGCCACGTGGGCGGGATGGGCCGCTCGTGGGAGGTGGTCTACGTCGACGATCGTTCCAGGGACCGCTCCTATGCCGTGCTGCTCGGGTTCCTCGAGCAGGGCGACCCCGTGCGCATCGTGCGCTTCCGACGCAACTTCGGCCAGACGCCGGCCATGGCAGCGGGTTTCGAGCACAGCCGCGGGCGCATCGTGATCACGATGGACGCCGACCTGCAGAACGATCCGGCTGACGTGCCCAAGCTGATCGCGGAGCTGGAGCTGGGCGCGGACGTGGTGGTCGGCTGGCGCAAGGATCGCCAGGACGGTTTCCTCCTGCGGCGCCTGCCCTCGATCTGTGCCAACCGCCTGATCGCCCACGTGACCGGCGCGGACGTGCACGACACGGGCTGCACGCTCAAGGCCTTCCGGCGGGAGCTGGTGGAGAACCTCCCGATCTACGCGGAGCAGCACCGCTTCCTCCCGATGCTGGCCATGGCGAGCGGCGCGCGCATCCGCGAGGTGGTCGTCAACCATCGTCCGCGCATCTACGGCACGAGCAAGTACGGCATCTCCCGCGCCGTGCGCGTGCTGCTCGACCTGCTCGCGGTCAAGATGATCTCTTCCTTCTCCCGGTCTCCCCTGACCTACTTCGCCCTCCTGGCCGCACCCTTCGCGATGGCCAGCCTGGGGTTCATGGGTACCGTGGTGTTCCACTACGGCGAGGTCTCCTTCAACAACAACTGGGGCCAGGCGGTCCTGTTGACCTTCATCCTGCTGTCGATGGCCTGCATCTACTTCCTGATGCTCGGCCTCCTGGCCGAGCTGATCGTCAAGGTCAGTGGCCTGCACGGGCGTCAGTTCGCGCCCCTGCGGGAGGGCGGACTGTGAGCGACGTGCCGGTCACCGAGCAGGCCCCCGTCACCGAGCAGGCCCCGGTCGACGTCACGATCGTCGTGCCGATTCAGTCTCCCGAGGCGGAGGTCGAGGAGGTCGTGCGCGCCCTCGGCGGCGCCCTGGAGAAGGAAGGTCGCACCTGGGAGGCGCTGCTCGTCTACGACGGCATCAAGGGCGCCCCCTGGGAGGCTGGCCTGAGGCTCCAGGCGGCAACCAACCAGCAGGTGCGCACGATCGCCCTGCACAAGCCCTTCGGGGAATCGGTCTGCCTGGCGTCGGCCTTCGAACACGCTCGCGGGGAGCTGATCCTGACCTCGCCGCAATACGTGCAGATCGACCCCAGCGCCGTGCGCAGCCTGATGGAGCGGATCGACAACGGCGCGGACCTCGCCGCCGGCTGGCGCTACCCGCGGGTCGATGCCGGGTTGAACCAGCTGCAGAGCAGAGCCTTCAACTGGGTCGTGCGCTCCTTCGCCGGCGCCCAGTTCCACGACCTCAACTGCACCCTGCGCCTGATTCGGCGCGAGGTCCTCGAGCAGTCCACGATCTACGGGAACATGTACCGCTACCTCCCCGCCATAGCCCACAACCAGGGCTTCCGCGTGGAGGAGGTGCACGTGCGCCACCTGTCCGAGCGCGGCGGCACCGGCATCTTCAGCCCTGCTGTCTACGTGCGCCGCAGCCTCGACCTGCTGGCGTTGATGTTCCTGACCAAGTTCACCCACAAGCCCCTGCGCTTCTTCGGCGCGCTGGGCGGGGCAGCGATGGCGATCGGCGGCGGCATCGCGGCCTTCGAGGTGGTCAATCGTCTGCTCCAGGAGGGGGAGACCGGGCTTTACCAGCGGCCGCTCTTCCTCCTGGGCGTGCTCGTGTTCGTGCTCGGCGTGCAGCTGATCGGCTTCGGGCTCGTCGGGGAGATCATCATCTTCACCCAGGCGCGCAACGTGCGTGAGTACCGCATCGAGAGGATCCACGAGTGAGCGAGCTCACGGTCAGGCCGGCGACAGCCGCTGACGACGAGGCTCGCGACGCCTTCGTGCGCGCCACGCAGGGCGGGAGCTTCTTCCACCTTGGCGGCTGGCGCCGGGCGGTCGAGGGGGTCATGCGTCACCGGCAACGGGACCTGGTCGCCCTGCGCGGTGACGAGGTCGTCGGCGTGTTGCCGCTGATCGAGTGCAAGGGGCTCAAGGGTGGCCGCAGCCTGATCTCGGTGCCCTACGCGGTCTACGGTGGTCCGGTCGCCGAGGACGACACGGTCCGTTCCGCGCTGTTGGTCGAGGCCGAGTCCCTGGCGCGCCGCATCGGCGTTGGCCGACTCGAGCTGCGCTGCCGCGACGACATCGGCCTCGACTGGCCCTCCTCGAACCTGTACGCCACCTT
>JAQBVH010000076.1 GCA_027623615.1 Planctomycetota bacterium
CGGCGGCTGCGCTACGCCCGCGAGTGGGTCGGTCGACCCCATGAGGGGACCAAGCAGCTGGCCGAGCGGGTCGGGCAGCTGAGCGATCTGTTCGAGCTGAGGGAGCGGGTGGAGAGCGGCCAGCTCCCTGCCGAGGTGGCGCCGCCGCTCGAGGAGATTCATGTGCGGATCGCCCGCAAGCGGCGCCGCTTCGCCAAGAGCTGGGAGGAGCTCTCCCCGCAGGTCCGCGCGGGGATCTAAGCTCTAGTCGTGGAGCTCTACCTCGTCCGTCACGCAATCGCCGAACCTGGCGCCGCAGGTCTCTCCGATGAACGCCGGGCGTTGACGGCGCACGGTCGCGAGCGCTTCGCGCGGTGTGTCGCCGGCCTGCAGCGCCTTGGGATCTCCGTCGAGCGCCTCCTGCACAGCCCGCTCCTGCGCGCGGTGGAGACCGCCGAGCTGATGGCGCCGCTGCTCGAGGGCGAGTCGATCGTGACGACCCTGCTCGCGGAGGCGCCCTCCCTGGGCCTCCTGCGCCAGTTCGCGGGCGTCGCGAGCGCTGCCGCCGTTGGACACGAGCCCTGGATGACCGAGCTGGTGAACCGGCTCCTGTTCGACGAGCAAGCGAGCGCGCCCTTCGTCTTCAAGAAGGGCGCGGTCGCGTGGCTGCGCGGTGAACCGGTGCCGGGGGGGATGCAGCTGGTCGCCTTCCTCCCGCCGCGGGTCCTGGTCGAGTTGACCTGATGTCCGACGTCCCGGACCCAACGCAACGCTTCAGCGTCACGGTCCGCGACTACGCCCGTCACCGACCGAGCTATCCGCGCGAGGTGCTCGAGTGGGCGCAGGCCCAGCTCGGCCGCGTCCCGGGGGTCAGCGTCGACCTGGCGGCGGGCACGGGTATCTTGACCGGCCTCGCGCGTGACCGGGGTTGGTGGGTGATCGGCGTCGAGCCCAATGCGGAGATGATCGCCGCTGCCGCGCAGGCGCGTCCCGGCGCGTGGATCCGGGCCCGCGCGGAGGCCACCGGGCTGCGCGCGGGCAGCGTCGACCTCGTCCTGTGTGGGCAGGCCTTCCACTGGTTCGAGCGTGAACCGGCGCTCGCGGAGCTCGAGCGCATCCTCGCTCCGAGCGGCGTGGTCGTCTGTGTGTGGAACCTGCGCGGCACGGGGCCTGGCGTGGGGGCGGATTACGAGGCGCTCTTGCGGCACCACTCGCAGAGCTACCGCGGCAGGGACGCGGGCATCGAGTTCTTCGACGAGCTGCGCCAGGCGCTCGCGCGGCGAGGCGTTCAGGAGGTCTGGTTCGAGCACGACCAGGAGCTCGACCTCGAGACCCTGCAGGGTCGCGCGCGCTCGGCCTCGTACGTCGCCCACGGCGTCGCGGACCTCGCCAGCTTCGAGACAGCGTTGGCGGACCTGTTCGAGCAGCACAAGAGCGGCGAGGTCCTGCGTTTTCCCTACCGCACGCTCGCGCTCGGCTGGCGCTAGTCCTCTTCGAGCAACGCCCGCATGGCCTTCCCGAAGGCCTCCCCGATCAGGAAGTAGCTCATCGCGTTGCCGTACCAGTGGTGGCCGTGGGTCGTGTTGGGGGAGTCCTCGGCCTTGCGCAGGAAGCTGGTGGTCGGCACGAAGGTGACGGTTCCCTTGAACTCCTCGCGGGTCGCGCCGGCGCGCTGGGCGGCGCGGAACGACTCCTTGGCAGCGTTCCCGGTCTCGCCCACGACCACGGGCAACTGCGGCGCGGCGAGGTCACGCCGCACGTCGCGAATCAGGTGCGCGAGGTTGTCCGCGTAGGCCTCGCTGGCCTCGTCGTCGACCATGTCGTTCCAGCCCTGGAACCAGACGAAGCCCTTCAGTACGGGCTCGCGGTCCGCGAGCAGCGGGAAGCGCTCGCGGGCGTCGGCCAGGGCCTCCGAGTACTCGCGCAACATGCGCTCGTAGTAGGGGCCGGTGTCACCCACGGCGCTCGGCGGCCGGAAGTCCCGCTGCAAGCTCTTGCCGCCCCAGGCGGTCTTGATCAGCAGCACCGGCTCGTCGAACAGGTCCCCGACCTGGTGGCCGAACTCGAGCTCGGGACCGAAGTGGTGCGTGCCGCCGTAGACCGCGTAGCCGACCGAGAGGGGTCCGGCGAGGAGCTCTTCGCGCTGACCTGCGCGGTACCAGACGAAGACGTCGTCCCTGCTCCTCCAGCCCTCGCCGTCCTTCAGGTGCGCCAGGCGTTCTGCGAGCTTCGGATCCTTGTAGAGCGACTGGAGGTTCCCGCGGCCGCCGTTGTAGTGCTGCTCGTGGTCGAGGTCGACGACGGCCTGGCCCTCCATGTTCGATTGGCCGGCGAGGAGGAAGACGGGGAAGGTCTGCGGCTCCTGAAGCGTCGGAGCGCACAGGAGGGTGAGTAGGGTCAGCATGGGCGCCATCCTAACGCGGGTAGGATCCGGGCCATGGCTCCCGTCGATCGCCGCCAGTTCCTCGGACTTGCTAGCTATGGACTCGTCGTGGATGCGCGCGGGATGATCCCGCCCTCCACCGCGGCTGCGCGTTCCAGCCAGCCCGCAGCCGGAGACCGTGCGCGACTACGTGCTCAGCGCGGAGACGGACGACGGCCGCGTCGAGCTGGCGCGGGTCGAGGGCAACCACCAGCGCCTGCGTCGTCATGACTTCGAGACGGTCAAGGCCAAGCGTCTGCACCTCGAGGTGCTCGCGACGAACGGCTCGGAGGAAGCGCGCGTGTTCGAGGTGCGCTGCTACGCGTGATTCAGCGCGGGTCGATGAGGACATGGTCCTCGTGGGTCGCCGCAGCCAGCTCGCCCCAGGTCATGGTCCAGTCCACCGCGTGCTCTTCGTCGCTCGATTGTCCCGGCAGCGGAAGATAGACCATCACGTGGCGGCCCCAGCGCTCGCCGGGCTGAGGGGCGGTCCGCAGCGAGATCTTCCAGAGCGGCAACTCCAGGGCGGGCATCGCCCGCCAGAGGGTGCGTAGCTCGGAGAGCGGCACGGCTGCGTCGACCACGAGCTGCACCGCGAAGTCACGATTGCCGTCCTCGTCGAGCGGGGCCTCCGGGAGCGCGCCGAGAGCGTCTTCAACGGAGACAGGGGGTGCGCCCAGCTCCCTGTGGAAGGTCACGCCGGCCGGGCCCGCGACTACGAAGAGGATCGGACGCGGCTCGTCCCGCGCACCGGGGTCCACCCTCGCCCCCGGACAGGGCGCCAGATTCACTCCGTCCGAGTCCGTGCGCCATGGGAGCTTGCTCCAGTGAGCTGGACCATCGTTCGGCGTCCGCTCGACCACGGTCCGCAGGAGCGCGGTCATCTGCCGCACGCGCTGGGGGTCCTCGGTCGCCAGGTTCATGGACTCACCCGGATCGAACCCGAGGTCGTAGAGCTGGACGAGCGGCAGGTCCAGGGTCTGCGCGGCGTCGAGACCCTTCGGATTGGACCAACCGCCAGAGCCCGGGCAGAAGCAGAGCTTCCAGCGGCCGGCGCGCACGGCGAACTCACCGGTGGAGCTGTGGTTCACGATCGCGTCGTGCAGCGGCGGGTGGTCTTCGCCGCGAAGGGCTGAACCCAGGTCGCTGCTGTCCTCTGCCGCGTTCGCGGGCAGGGTGACGTCAAGTGCTGCGGCGACGGTCGCCATGATGTCTGTCAGCACGATCGGCTCATCGCAGCTGCTGCCGGGCGCGACGACGCCGGGCCAGCGCACGAGGAACGGCACGCGATGCCCGCCTTCCCAGACGTCGGCCTTGTGCCCGCGCCACGGACCGCGCAGGTCGATACCGCCCGCGGCCAACGTGTCGAAGTTCGCCTTGGGCGAGGTGCCGTTGTCGCAGGTGAAGATCACGAGCGTCTCGTCCGCGACGCCGTAATGCTCGAGCGCGCGCAGCACCTGACCCACCGACCAGTCCGTCTCGAGCAGGAAGTCCGCGTAGGGCGACACGCCGCTCTGCCCACGCCAGGTCTCGGAGGGGCTGATCGGCGTGTGCGGCGAGGTCATCGGAAAGAAGAGGAAGAAGGGCTGGTCCGCCGCTGCCCGGTCGCGAACGTAGTGCACGCAGCGACGCGTGAGCTCGGGCAGCACCGCGTCGAGGCTCCAGCCTGGCGTCATCGGGCCGGCGCTGACGCCGTTGGCGCCGTCGGCCTTCATCGTCTCGGTCGGAACCGCGTGTGCGCGGTCGTCCTCGATCCAGAGGTAGGGCGGCCAGTTGGGCACGTCGTCGCCGAAGGCGTGGTCGAAGCCGGCCTCGAGGGGGCCGCCGCCGATGGGCAGGGTGTAGTCGATCTCCGCGGGGTTGCGCGTCGTCCCGCCGCCCTGCTTGGGCCAGCGCCAACCCAGGTGCCACTTGCCGATGCAGGCGCTGTGCAGTCCGGCTTGTGAGGCCACATCCGCGAGCGTCAGACGCTCCTCGGCGATCAACGGCGGGCCCCACATGTTCACGATGCCCGCCTTCAAGCTCGTGCGCCACGCGTAGCGCCCGGTCAGCAGCCCGTAGCGCGTCGGCGAGCAGACCGCCGAGCCGGAGTGAGCGTCGGTGAAGGACATGCCCTCACGCGCGAGCTGGTCGAGGTGCGGCGTGGGCAGGCCGGAGCCCGGGTGCTCGTGATGCAGGGACGCGAGGCCCATGTCGTCGGCGAGGATCACGACGACGTTCTTGGGTGTCTGTGCACCCGCGAGACTGACGAGGAGCAGGCCGAGGAGCGCGCGCATGACCCGAGGATACACTCGGCCGCGATGCGCACCCTGCTCGCCTGCTGTCTCGCCCTGCCCGTCACCGCCCAGGAGCGCCCCGACGTGGTCATGCTCCTCGCGGACGACCTCGGCTACTCGTGCGTGGGCGCCTTCGGCGGTGAGATCGAGACGCCCAACCTCGACGCGCTCGCCATGGGCGGCCTGCGCTTCGAGAGCTTCTACAACACGGCGCGCTGCTGGCCGACGCGCGCCGCGCTCATGACCGGGCTCGATGCGCAGCAGCGCCGCGCCGATCATCCCGATGAACGCGAACACGGTCACGCTGCCCGAGGTGCTCGGGCCGGCCGGGTATCGTACGGCGCTGGTGGGCAAGTGGCACCTGTCGAACGCCGACGGACCGGGAGATCCGCTCGACCGCGGCTTCGACTCCTTCTACGGGACGATTCGCGGCGCGGGCTCCTACTGGAGACCGTGGAGCCTGCGGCGCAGCCAGGAGATCATCGAGCACGAGCTCAGCGACGACTACTACTACACCGACGCGATCGGCGCAGAGGCCGCGGCGCGGGTGACCGCGCTGGCCGAGGACGAGGCGCCGTTCTTCCTCTACGTCGCGTTCACGGCGCCGCACTGGCCGCTGCACGCACCCGAGGCGACGATCGAGACGTACCTCGAGCGCTACGAGGTCGGCTGGGAAGAGATCCGCTACGCGCGCTACGCGCGCCAGATCGCGTTGGGGCTGGTCGACCCCGAGGTGTGGCCCCTGCCCGACTGGGAGCCGCGCACCGGCGCCTGGGCGGACGCGGACGACAAGGCCTGGCGCGCGCGCTCGATGGCGACCTACGCGGCCAGGTCGTCGCAGCCCTGAAGGAGACGGGTCGCTTCGACAACACCCTGATCCTGTTCTGCAGTGACAACGGCGGCTGCGCGGAGCACCTCTCGGGCGACGGCTGGAACACGGCCAACAACGTACTGACCTGGGCGGCCGAGCGCGGCCTCAGGCGGCTCCACCGGGGCCGCTTGGCCCGCACCGTCAGGTGTGGCGCCCAGCAACACTCACGCCTCCGCAGGAGGCGTAGGCGGCTCCAACGGGGGCCGCCTGTCGAGGACGCACGGTCTGGCGACCGGTGTGGCGCTGGTCGACCGAGGCGGTCGCGCAGGTCAGGTGGCGTCGGGCTGGGAACGCTTTTCCGCCCTGTCTCGCCGCACGAGGTGAAGACGGCACGAGCCCACTGTCGATCCCAGGGCTGTGATCGAGCTCGCCTACATCGTCATCCCTGCCCTCGTGATCCCCGCGGTGCTCTTTGGCCTGCGCCGTGATCGCGTCGGTGTCACGCGCCTCTTGCGCGCGGTCGCGGACTCCTTGGGTGGGACGGTGGCGCAAGGCGTGTGGCCTTGTCACGCCAGCCTGCACTTCGACGTCGAAGGGGACGCGTGCGTGATCGCCTGCCGCTACGGGAGCCATGACGGCGGTCGCGTCGAGCGCACCTTCTCCTGGATCGTCAACGGGGACTTCCGCGACCTGGTCGCCGCAGCCCCGAGCGCGAAGGCCTGCTCGAGTGCCTCGGCAAGCGACCCGCCGACTCCGGCGACGCGCTCTTCGACCGCGCCTTCTTCGCATCGGGCAACCTGCCCGCGAGCTGCTTCTCGATCGAGCTGCGTCGCGCGATGTTGCGCGTCGACCCCAAGGCTGAAATCCACCTGCGTGTCGGCCCCGCGCCGCCCTACCGCAGCGCGCGCGGCGGCGCGCTGCCCGAGGAGCCGCGCCTCGAGGTCTCGGTGCGCGGCGTCCCGCCGACGCCCGCGCACCTGCAAGGGCTGGTCGAGGTCACCCTCGCCGCCCATCGCTGCTTGACCGTGGGGGACGACCAGCTGCAGGCGGCCTGAGGTCCAGCGGCCCTCAGTCCGGATCACCCGCCAGGACCCATCCGGCCCAGTGCGCGGGCGGGTGCCCGGCCCCGCGCAGCGTTTTCTTGGCCTCCCAGAGCGGGTCGGCGCTGCCCATGCCATTGGCCCAGAGGTTCTCGTAGAAGCGTGTCATCAGCTCGCGCGTGGCGGCGTCGTCGACGTTCCAGAGCGAGGTGACTGAGGTACGGGCTCCGGCCATGTGCAGGGCGGTCTGCAGGAATTGGACACCCTGGCCGTGACGCTCGATGCCGACCCCGACGTTGGTCCCGCAGGCTGAGAGGACGGCCAGGTCGCAGGCGGACAGGTCGAAGTCGCGCAGCTCCATGGCGGAGAGCAGACCTGCGGAGCTCCCGGAAGGCCCCCAGGTCCTCACAGGCCTTGTCGAGCATTCGACTCGTCGGAGGAACTCCTGGGGACTCTGGCCCTCGACGAGGGGTTCGAATCCGGCGCGAAGCAGCTCGGCGAGCGCAGCCATGGCGGCGTCGCCGTCTCCGGCCCGCATGGCCTCGTGGATCCGATCCAGGCCCGGGAAGATGTCCTGGTTCGTGACGACCGGGAGAGCGCGAGCGGCGCCGTCGCTGTCCTGGGCAGCGGGGCAGGACGCCCCGATGAGCACGACCAGGACGAAGGCGGTGTGAAGGAGTCGAACCGGCGAGATCACGGTCGTTACTAGCGACCCTCTCGCTGAATGCTGGCCGCGACAACCTCGACCTCACGCCACAAACGCAGGGTGTTGCCGGACCAGAGCTGACCGATCTCTGCCTCGGTGTAGCCGCGGCGCACCAGCTCCACGGTCACGTTGAGGGTCTCGCTCGCGTCGTTCCAGCCGGTCACGCCGCCGCCGCCGTCGAAGTCGGAGCTGATGGCGACGTGGTCGATGCCCGCGATCTTCACGGCGTGGTCGATGTGGTCGACGAAGTCGCTGACGTTCGAGCGCGGGTGTTGCTGCTCGATCAGTAGAACGCGCTCCCGGAAGAGCACGCGCTTGGCGGCGATTTCCGGGGTGTCCGGGTCATCGCCGCCGCGTCGGCGGGGCAGGTCTAGCTCCTCGCGCAGGGCGCTGATCGCCTCGTCGCGCTCCTCGTTGCCCTTCACGTAGGTCGCGAAGGCCACGCACTGCACGACGCCGCCCTTGGCCGCGAGCGCGCGCAGCTGCTCGTCGTCCAGGTTGCGGCCGTGGTCGTAGACCGACCTCGCGGAGGAGTGCGAGGCGAGACAGGGCGCCCGCGAGGTCTCGACCGCCTGCATCATCGTCGTCTTCGCCGTGTGTGAGACGTCGACCATGATCCCGACCCGGTTCATCTCGAGCACCGCCTGGCGGCCGAGGTCGGAGAGGCCGCCGTGGATGCCCTCGTCCGGCGTGTAGGAGTCGCCGAGCTGGCTGTGCTTGTTGTGGGCGATGCTCATGTAGCGCGCGCCGCGGTCGTGGAACTCCTCGATGCGCGCCAGGTCCTCGCCCATGCAGTAGCCGTTCTCGATGCCGATGCAGGCGATCAGCTTGCCCTCGGCGTCGAGCCGCTCGACGTCGTCGGGCGTCCGCGCCAACCCGACCTGCTCGGGGTAGAGGCGGGCCATGCGGTGGATCGCCTCGAACTTGGCGATGGCCTGGTCGTAGGCCTTGTCGTAGCCCTCCTGGTCGAGGGGGCCCTGGCCCACGTAGACGATGTAGAAGGCGCAGTCGAGGCCGCCCGCGCGCGACTTGGGGAAGTCGAGCTGCTGCCTGCCCCAGACGTTCGGGTCGTAGGAGTTCCTCACGATCGCGGCCTCGCGCGGGTCCTCGGGCAGGACGTCGGGCGCGAGGCGGTCGGAGATGTCCTTGTGGGTGTCGAGGGTCAACGCGCGGAAGTGGATGCCCCGCGCACGGGCGCGTAGCTGGGCCTCGGTCTCGCCGCCCTTGAGCTTGGCATCGAGGAAGTCGGCCGCGCGGCGGTAGATCTCGAGCCAGCGCTCGTGCAGGAGGAAGCTGTGCACATCGTCGGGGTAGACCAGCACCTCGTGCTCGACGCCGCGCTCACGCAGGGCGGCCACGAGGTTGATCGTCTCGCTGAAGCGCACGTTGCGGTCGTCGTCCCCGTGGATGAGCAGCACCGGCGAGCGCCAGGTGTCGAGCGCGGCCATGGGCGAGGACTCGAGCGCGAGCTTGGAGAACTCCTCATCGGCGACCGGCTCGTAGCTGGGCACGAAGTTCTGGATGCCCTCGTTCCAGTCGTGCACGCCATGGATGTCCACGCCCGCCGCGAACAGGTCCGAGTCGCGCGCCAGGCCCATCGCGGTCAGGTAGCCGCCGTAGGAGCCGCCCCAGAGGCCGACCTTGCTGACGTCGTCCCGCGCGGCCAGCCACTTGCCCGCTGCGAGCACGTCGCGGTACTCGCTCGCGCCTTCGGCGCCGTAGTTCTCCGCTTCGCGGAACGCGAGGCCATAGCCGGTGCCGCTGCGGTAGTTGAGCGCGAGGACCAGGTAGCCCTGGCTCGCGAGGTACTGGTTGAACGCGTAGGCCTGGTGGTAGTAGTGGCGGTTGTGCCAGGCGGGCAGCATCTGCCTGCGTGAGCCGCCGTGGAGGAAGATCACGGCGGGATTTGTGGACGCGTCCCCGCCGCCCTCCTTCGGCTCGAAGAGCTGGCCGTACCAACGCTCGCCGTCCTCGCTGAAGCCGCTGACGCTGGTGGGGGGTAGCAGCGGCCCAGTCGCCGGGGCCTTGCCCATCCCGCGTCGCGACCCATCCTCCCGGCGCAGCGCTGCATGCGCGGGCGTCGACCCGTCGGACGCCAGGAACGCGACGCTCCCACCGGGCGTGATCACGGGGGACCAGTCGAAACGTCCGGTGCCCATGAGCGCCTCGCCCTGGCCATCCCCCGGCAGGGACAGCGCGTACAGGCTGCGCTCCTCGGGCGAGGCGCTGGTGTTCGCGCAGTACACGACCGTCCGGCGGTCCGGGCTGAGGGCGACGTACTCGAGCTCGCCCACGTGCGAGCGGAAGCGTGCGGGCTCACCGCCCGCGGCGTTCACGCTGCAGAGCATGTTCCAGCCCGCGGGCTCCC
>JAQBVH010000077.1 GCA_027623615.1 Planctomycetota bacterium
GGGCGCCCCCTGGCGACCTGTCTCGCCTGCGCTCTCAGCCCCGGCAACCTTGGGCACTCGCAGCCCTGGCAATCCACCGGGTCCAGGGGGTCGTCGACCGGGAAGAGCCCGTCCGTGCTGATCTGGGGCCGGGTCTGGCGATCATCACCTCGTACGTCTCGTCGAGGGGCTCTCTCACCACCGCCCCCGCCTGCTCGTCGCCGGGCGTCGATCGGCGGCGACCGACCGTGGCGTGCGAGGGAGCGGGCTCTCCTCGCCGTGCCATGGGCGGGAGCCCGAGCGAGCCTCTAAACTCCCTCGATGACCCCGCCCTCCTCCGAGCCCCGCTGGACGATCGACGACGTCCTGCACCGGCCGGGGGTCTATCTGTTTCGAGACGACGCTGGCAAGGTCCTGTACATCGGCAAGGCCCGGGACCTGCGCGCACGCATCGCGAGCTACCGGCGACCTGGCGCCGACGGTCGCATCAACGTCGCCTTCCTCGAGCGCGACGCCGCGTCGGTCGAGACGATCGTCACCCGGACCGAACAGGAAGCGCTGCTGCTGGAGGACTCCCTGATCAAGCAGCACAAGCCGCCCCACAACATCCGGCTCAAGGACGACAAGTCCTTCCTGATGGTGCGCCTCGACCAGGGCGAACAGTTCCCGCGCCTCAAGCTCGTGCGTGCGCATCGTCCCAAGGAGGGCAAGAAGGCCGGCCGCTCGCGCTTCTTCGGACCGTTCGCCTCGGCCTACGCCGTGCGCCGCACCCTCCAGGACCTGCACCGCATCGTGCCCCTGCGGGACTGCCC
This sequence comes from Planctomycetota bacterium, assembly GCA_027623615.1. Lineage (GTDB taxonomy): Bacteria > Planctomycetota > UBA1135 > UBA1135 > JALWOP01. The sequence goes on from JAQBVH010000077.1 coordinate 792, forward strand.
CGACACGGTCATGAACCACCGCTCGCGGCCCTGCCTGAAGCACCAGATCGGGCTCTGCGCCGCGCCTTGCGTCGGCCTGATCGACGCGGCCGGCTATGCCGACCTCGTGGCCAAGGCCACGCGCGTTCTGTCCGGAGACATCGCGGAGCTGCAGGAGGACCTCGAGCGCCGCATGCTGCACGCCTCCAAGGCCCGGGAGTACGAGCGCGCCGGCGGGTGGCGCGACCGGCTCGTCGCCCTGCGCCGGACCGTCGAGGGCCAGGGCGTGCGACCCAAGGACCTGATCGACCGGGACGCCCTCGGTCTCGCGCGGCGGGGCGAGGACGCCCTCGTGCACCGGGTGGCCTTCCGCGAGGGAAGCTTGACGGAGAGCCGCTCGCACCGCTTCCGCTCCCAGCTGCCCGACGAGGAGCTGATGCACTCGGTCCTGACCGCGCTGTATGCCGACGGTCGGCGGGAGGTCCCTGCGGAGATCCTCCTGCCCTGCCCTCCCGCCGAGCACGACCTGCTCGCCGAGTCCCTCGGCGGCGGGGTCAAGCTGATCGTGCCCGCGGGCGGCGACCGCCAGCGCATGGTCGATCTGGCCGGCGAGAACGCACGCGGCGAGCTCACGCTGCGCGGGGACGAGGAGTCCCGCGAAGAGGAGGCGCTCTCGGAGCTGATCTCGATCCTCGATCTCGACCCGGGCACCGAGGTCATCGACTGCTTCGACGTCTCGAACTTCCAGGGCTCCAACGTCGTCGCCAGCCGCGTCCGCTTCCGGCGCGGGCACGCCGATCGCGCCGGCTACCGACGCTTCAAGGTGCGCGGCGTCGTGGGCCAGGACGACTTCGCCTCCATGAAGGAGGTCGTCCTGCGCTCCTTGCGCCGGGGCGTGCGCGAGGGCGACCTGCCCGACCTGGTCGTCATCGATGGGGGCGCGGCCCAGCTCGAGAGCGCGCTCGAGGCCCGCACCGAGGCGGGCGCTTGGGAGGTGGCCATGGTCGGCCTCGCCAAGGCCCGCGCCGAGCGTAAGGTCAAGGGCGTGGGCAAGGCGGCCAGCGAGGAGCGCGTCTTCCTGCCGGGCGCCCTCGCGCCGATCGAGCTCGCGCGCCACTCGCCGGCGCGGCACCTGCTCGAGCGCGTCCGCGACGAGGCCCACCGCTTCGCGATCACCTATCACCGCAAGGAACGCGGCCGCATCAAGAGCCAGCTCGACAGCGTGCCCGGCATCGGGCCCGCGCGCCGCAAGGCCCTCCTGCGCCGCTTCGGCAGCGTCGTCGGGGTGAAGAAGGCCAGCGTCGAGGAGTTGGCCGGAATCGAGGGCATCAGCCGCGAGCTGGCCCAGGCCCTGCTCGAGCACCTGCGCGAAGGGAAGCGCTGATGCTCACTGCCTCTCGAGCTCGCGGGTCTCCAGCTTCGAGCCCGTCGCCATCAGGCGATCGCGCAGCGCGAACGATCCGGCCTCCGCGGCCGGCGGGTCGACCAGGGTCAGGACCCCGTCCTTGCCGAACGCCCAGAGGAAGTGCACCCCGGACTCGTCGACCTTGACGGACTCCGCATGGGAGTCCCGCCGCAGCTCTTCGAGCTGCTCCTCGTCGGACCGCTCGAGACCCTCAGCGAGGTTGTTGCGCAGCGCGCGCAGGCTCAGCGGAATCGTCAACCGCAGGCGCTGCGCATCGAGCTCCAACCAGGGGCGCTCCTCCTCGATGTGACGCAGGAAGATCACGCTCGAGGCCTCGTCGAAGTCCTTCTTCAGCTCCTCGGGATTCAGCTGCGCGGCCAGCTCCCGGGTCCAGCTCCGGTTCAGCGCGGCGAGTGAACCCTGAACGTCGGTCCAGCGCAGTCGCTGGTCCGCGCACAGGCGTCCGTCCTGGTCGAGGTAGATGGAGGCCTCGGTCACGCGCACCGCGTCACGGAGCCGGCCCTCGACCTCGCTCGCCTCTCCCTCCGCGTCCTGCTCGAGGTCGAAGTCGAGCGGCCACCCCTGCAGGATGAACACGCGCTCGCGTTGCTCCAGCCGCCGCACCCAGGCCACGGCGTCTCGGAGCTTGTTCCCGTCGTCCTCGAGCCACGGCCCGGAGGGGGCGTGCAGCCCGCGGTAGCGCACGAACAGCTCGAGGGCATCGGGCTTGCCCTCCTCCTGGATGTAGGTCAACTCCAGGTCCTGCCCGTCGAATTCAACCGGCGTGCAGGCGGGTGCGAGGGCCAGCAGGCCGGCGATCACGAAACGTCTCATCTTGGATCCTCCAACCTCTTCAGGGGAAGAACTCCTCGCGAGGTTGAACCTGTTTCAATTTTCCTGCCCGAACCGGCCGACCCCTAGGGCATGCGCCCTCGCCTCGCCTGCTTCTTATGCCTGTCCGCCCTCGCCTGCTCTTCTCCCAGCCAGTGGGAGACCCCCCCGCCCGCCGCCGGCCCGGCCGCCAGCGGAGTGCCACAGACGCGCGCGGTGCGCGAAGTGGCCGGCCCCGGACTTGCCGGGCTCGCCGACGCGGCGCCCCTGGTCTGCGCCGTGCGCAACGGGGCCGATGGCCGCGCCCTGATCCTGGGACTCTGGGGGGACGGCCGCGTGGTGTGGAGCCAGGACCCGATCTTCGGCGGCCCGCCGTACCTCGAATACCACCTGGACGCCGAGCAGATCCAGACCATCCTGTACACCTTCGAGCGCCTCTTCAGCCGATGGGGTCCGGACGTGCTCGAGTTTCATCCGCAGGGGGCCGAGCACGTGGAACTCGTCTGTCACGTCGGCGGGCGGGATCGGCGCCTGGCTTCCTGGCACGAGAGGTTCGAGCGCAGCCCGACCATGGTCGTAACCCCCGACGGGGTCGAGCTCCTCGCGGAGCGCGATCGTCGCGAGGTCTGGGCCCAGGCCGGCGAGGACTACCAACGTTTCCGGGTCCTGTGGAACGACGTGCGCCGCGTGATGCGGGGGCTCGTGCCCGAGCGGCCGGTCGCCGAGGGGCCTGTAGTCGCTCGACCGGACGGCCTCGTTCTGCCAGCCCCGCGCTGAGAGTCCAGCGCTGCGGCCCGGCGAGCCATGTTGCTAGGCTACGCCGATGTTCCGCCAGCAACTGCACGCTCTCCACGCCCAGGGGGAGCGCGACTTTCGCTGGCGGGGCGGCGATGTGTCGCGCATCGAGGGCCTGACCGACGGCGTGTTCGCCCTCGCGGTGGCCCTGCTGGTGATCTCCCTGCAGGTCCCGCAGACCTTCGACGAGCTGATCGAGGCCTTTCGGCAGACCCCGGTCTTCCTGGCGACGTTCTCGATCCTCTACCTGTGCTGGCACAGCCACTTCAAGTTCCACCGCCGCTACGGGCTCGAGGACCCGCTCACCCTGCTGCTCAACGGGGCGCTGATCTTCCTGGTCGCGCTCTACGTCTACCCGCTGAAGTTCCTGATGTCGGCGCTGTGGAACGGGTTGATCCTGGGCCGCGGCTCCTACGTGCGCGACACCCGCGGTGAGCGCGTGGAGAGTGAGGTCGCGGGGGAGTACTTGATGGCCTTCGACCCCTCCCAGGACATGGCCGACCTGATGGTCCTCTACGGACTCGGCTTCGCCGCGGTCTTCGGGGTGTTCGCCCTGATGACCTGGCGGGCGTGGATCTGGCGTGATCGGCTCGAGCTCGACGACCGCGAGCGACTTCTGACCAAGGCCGGGATGACGAGCCACGTGATCTCTGTCGCCGTGGGGAGTCTGTCCGCCCTCTGGGCCGGCCTGGGCGGAGCGCCCGCCGTCGCAGGGTTCGGATACTTCCTGATGGGACCGCTGCAGGGCTGGTGCGGCTGGCATTTCGGCCGACAGGTCGAGGCCCTGCGTCCCGAACGTGAACTGGACGAGAATCCTGCTGACGATCCGGTTCCGGGCCCGTAGCGACCGATCGAGGTACCAACGATGACCACTGCTCTGCTCCTCTCCCTGCTCGCCCTTCCCGCAACGGCGGTCTCGATCCAGGACGACTACCTGCTCGCCGAGGGGCAGCACGTCGACGGCCTCTGCTGGTTCCGGGCCGTTCGCGCCTGCGAGGCCCTGCCGCGCGAGCTGTGCGACGTGGGCAGCGCGACCTGGCGACACGTGGCGCCCTGGGTCGGCGTGGACGCGGGCCCGCTCGAGCGCAAGTTGCTCGTCAACCTGTACGCCAAGCGCACGGAGTTCGTCTCCGCGGTCGAAGGCATCCAGCCCGGCGCCTCGGCCGGCGTCACCCTGTGGAGTGACTGGGGCGTGCGGCAGATCCACGCCAAGGTGCAGCCGATCCTGTCCGAGCGGACCTACGAAGACGTCGGTGTTCCGGCCACGACCCTGCGGGGCGTGGCCGAGGAGGTCGCGCGCCTGGCCCTGCTCGATGCGACCGAAGGCGAGGCCCTGGCTCCGCGCTGGTTCGTGGAGGGGCTCGTGGTCTCCGGTGCGCAGGCGGCGCTGGTCGAGGTCGGTCGCGCCTTCTCAGGTGTGGAGGAGCCTGAGTGGTCGACCGCGATCGCAGTCTGCCAGACCCTTGGTCAAGAAGGGCGCCTGCCGAGCGTGACCGACCTCCTGCAGGACGCCTCCGAGGAGCTGAGGCCCGCCGAGCGGCGCGCCCTGCACGGGATCTTCTTCGCCTACCTGGCCGCCGAGGGGGAGGGCTGGGAGGAGCTCGGCCCGCGCGTCGCCCGGGGCCTGAAGGGCGAGGCCCTCCTCGCCGAGGTCGACGTCGACGGTCTCGAGGGTGGTTTCGCGACGTGGCTCCACGGCCAGCGACCCCTCTGGATCGAGGCCGAACCCGCCTTGGCCGGCTGCGATTCGCACTACGTGCAGACGCCGCTCAAGGGCAACAACGCGGTCAGCTGGTCCACCCTGCCCCCTCCCGAGGGCCCGTACGAGATTCGCGGCGAGTTCCTCGTCTACCGCAACGACATCAACATGGGCCAGGTGAACGTCGTGCTGGGGCGGGTCGGCGACGACTACCTCTCGGTCTCGTTCAACACCCAGAATGGGGTTCACGCCTGGGCCTACACCGCCGAGTTGGAACGCAAGGGCGAGCCGCCGTTCCGCGAGGTCACGAGCAAGGCCCTCGACCCGCTCCTGCCGAGTCGGGCCTGGATCGAGTTCGCGATCCGCGTCGCGGACGAACGGGTCGCGATCCGGGTGGGGGAGCACGAGCTTTACCCCTTCGACACGACCGGTCGTCCGATGACCGGGGCCTGGGGCGTGGGCACGTTCACGGGTTCGGTCGGCCAATGGCGCAACCTCGAGGTCGTGCCGATCACGGACTGAGTCACCCCCGCGGGTGGTACAGCCGGTGCAGGCCCTGCACGTGCTCGCGATCCAGGTGCGTGTAGATCTCGGTCGTCCTGATCGACGCGTGTCCGAGCATCTCCTGCACGGCTCGTAGGTCGGCGCCCCCCTCGAGCAGGTGGGTCGCGAAGGAATGACGCAGGGTGTGCGGGCTGACCTTCCGCAGTCCGGCCGCGAGGGCCGCAGCCTGCACCCGCCGCCAGGCGTCGGTGCGCCCGAGGGGCCGCCCGCTCCTGGTCAAGAACAGCTGGGGGACGCGCTTGCCCCGCGTGACCTTGGGCCGACCGTCGGCCAGCCAACGCTCGACCGCCTCCCGGGCGCGGGCACCGACGGGTACGACCCGCATCTTGTCCCCCTTGCCGTGCAGCCGCAGGACCCGGAGCTTGGGTTCGAGGTCATCGGTGCGGACACCGATCGCCTCGGAGACCCGGGCGCCGCACGCGTAGAGGAGCTCCAACAGCGCGCGATCCCGCAGGGACCGCCAGTCGTCTCCTGGGAACACCGAGAGGAGCCCGTCCACGTCCTGGGGCGTCAGGCTCGACGGGAGCAGCCGCGACAGGACCGGCGCGGGCACGTGGGCAGTCGGATCGCGGCGCAGCTCACCCTCCCCGAGCAGGAAGCGGATCAGCATGCGCACGGCCACCAGGTTGCGGGCGACCGTGGCCTCCGCCGCACCCCCCCGGCGCCGGTCGCCGAGGTAGTCGACCACGTCCTGGGTGTCGACCTCGGTCCACGCTGCCCGGCCGCGACGGCCAGCCCAGCGGGCGAAGCGCTCGAGGTCTCCCCGGTAGGCGCTGAGGGTGCGGCGCGCCAGCCCTGCCTCGACGCGAGACATGTCGAGGAAGTCCTCGACGGCCGCCGCCAGGGCGGGGGGCAGGGGGGCGCGTTCTGGCTCGGAGGCGGGGTCCACGCCCCGAGGGTCCGCCCCCGGGGGGCTGGATGCAAGCGCCGGACCCGCTGGTGGCGGGTGCAAGGGCCATGTGGGGCCTCGAATATCCCTTGGACCGGTTCTGGGGCCCTGCCTATACTCCCCGCCCCTCCGCCAGGAGGGCCGGTCGAGAGCGGAACGCCACGTGGGTCCAAGCGGTTCGGGCGGCTCGCTCGCGGCCGCGGAACGAGCGCTCCGCACCCTGGCCGACCTTCCACGGCACTCCGCTTCCTAGCACTCCCCTTTCGTACGAATCTCCCATGCCCGGTAAGAAGCTCAACCCTGAGGAGCTCGCAGAGTTCGACAATCAGCTGCGCACGATGCTCGCGGTGCTCAACGGCGACATCAAGAACCTCGAGTCCGAGACGTTCTCGGAGAACTCCCGCAGCAACGTCAGCGCCGAGGACGTCGGTAGCGAGTTGAGCGCGGTCGAGCTGTCCCTTGACCTGCTCGAGCGGGACGAGAACACGGTGCGCGAGATCATGGAGGCCCTGGACCGCATTCCGGCGGGGCTGTTCGGCGTCTGCAGCGTCTGCGAGACGCAGATCAAGAAGACGCGGCTCAAGTACATGCCGCACGCTCGGAACTGCATCGAGTGCCAGCGCAGCGCGGAGGAGAATGGGGACTTCTGAGAAGCTGCCTCAAGGGGTCGAGCTGGGCGCCGCCACGTGCGGCACCCGCAAGCGGACCCTGTGGTGCTTCGGGATCGCCCTGGCCCTGGTCGCCCTGGACCTGTGGAGCAAGTCGGCGGCCTTCGCCTTCCTCGAGGAGGGTCGCGGCGAGCTCCCCCAGGCGGGGGCGCATCCGCGCTACGTCATCTTCGAGCCCTGGTTCGCCCTTATGCACAACCTCAATCTGGGGGCCGCGTTCGGGATGGGCGCGGAGTTCCAGTGGCTCCTGGTGCCCCTGCGCGGGGTGGCCCTGGTCGTGGTCTCGGCCTTGATCGTCAGGGCGCCGGTCGGCCAGCGCGCCTACCTCGGTGCCCTCGTCCTGATCCTGGCCGGGGCAGCGGGCAACCTCTACGACAACCTCTTCTACGGCGAGTTGTTCCAGGAGGGCCAGGCGCCTTTCGGGCCCGTACGTGACTTCATCGACGTCTACTTCGCCGTCTGGGACTGGCACTTCCCGACCTTCAACATCGCCGACTCCTGCATCACGATCGGGGCCCTGCTCCTGATCATCTCGGGCATGGGCGCCGAGGAGGAGCAGCCCTCCGCCGAGCCGACCCCGGATTCGACGACCTCGTGACTCCATGAGGAGTTGACGTCGAGGGTGGAGGCCCCCGACAGATTCGGGCTAGAGTGATTGCCATGGTCGACCTCTCCGTTGTCCTGGCGGGTCTCCGCCTCCGAAACCCGATCCTCTCGGCCTCGGGCACCTTCGGTCATGGCCTGGAGATGCGCCACATCGTGCCGGTCGAGGCGCTCGGTGGCTGGGTCAGCAAGACAGTCACCCCGCGCCCCCGTCCGGGCAACCCGATGCCACGCATTGCCGAGGTCAGCGCGGGCTTCCTCAACTCCATCGGCCTCGAGAACCGCGGCATCGAGAGCTATCTCGCGACGACCCTCGAGGAGGTCGCCGGCGCGGACAGCGTGATCTTCACGAACATCGGTGGCGAAGGGGTCGACGATTTCGCGCGCATGGCGGAGCGGCTCGGGACGCGGGAGGAGATCGACGCCTTCGAGGTCAACCTCTCCTGCCCGAACGTGGACGGCGGTCGGCTGCCCTTCAGCACAGACCCCGAGGTCGCCGCCCAGGTCATGCGCGCGGTCAAGGGCGCGACCGACAAGCCAGTCTTTGCCAAGCTCTCCCCGAACGTGACCCGCATCGGCGATATCGCCCAGGGCGCCGAGGCCGGCGGCGCAGACGGGTTGACCGCCGTCAATACCGCCCTCGGGATGGGGGTCGACTGGCGCAAGCGGCGGCCGCTCTTGAACACGGTGGTCGGGGGCTACTCCGGCGCAGGGCTCAAGCCGATCGCGCTGCGCTGCGCATACGAATGCGTGCAAGCCACGGAACTACCCGTGATCGGCTGCGGAGGGATCACCTGCGCCGAGGACGTCCTCGAGTTCCTCTGTCTGGGCTGTCACGCGGTCCAGGTCGGCACTGCCAGCTTCTCCGACCCGGGCCTGCTTGCCGAGCTGCCGCGCCAGGTCGCGGCCTGCCTCGAGGAGCTGGGGGTTGCGAGGGTGGAGGACTACCGCGGGAGCCTCGAGACCCCGGACCTTGCGCCGCTGGGGCCAGCACCTGAGCCATGCGTCTCGACCGCCTCACCCCGGCCCACGTGCGACGCGCGGTGGCGATCTACCTCGAGCACGCTTGGCCCTCCGACCAGCCCGGGACGCCAAAGATGGGGGCTGAGGTCCTGGACGGCTGCGAGACCCTCGACGAGCTCTTTGCGCGCTGCGAGACCCCGTGCGCCGGGGAACGCGGACCGACCGCAGCGCGCTACACCCTACGCCTCGGGAACTGGCGCTACGCGTTCATGAAGCTGGTGGTCCAGGAGTACCTGGTCGACGAGGAGTACTTCTTTTCCGTCGACACCCACGACGCCTTGAGGGTCACTCCGGACATGCCCGACTACGAGGGCTGGCTCGAGCTGCGACGCTTCAACGCGCAGCTC